>CAYYHN010000063.1:0-11348 GCA_964471245.1 uncultured Rhodothermaceae bacterium
CACTGCAAGACAACGGCATCTCGGAAGCCACGAGTTTCCTTATCACGGATATCTTGAGCGATCCGGAAGCGCGAGCCCCGGCTTTTGGTCGCAATAGTCCGCTTGAATTGCCCTTCCCGTCAGCGTTCAAGACAGGCACTTCGAAGGACTACCGTGATAACTGGGCTGTCGGGTATACGCCAACACATACCGTAGCCGTCTGGGCAGGCAACTTCGATGGGTCGCCGATGCAGTGGGTAAGCGGCATCACAGGGGCTGGCACGCTTGCCGGGAGCATCGTGCGCTACCTCGGCGACCAAGGTCCGTTTCCTATTCCAACCGGTTTGGTCCAGCAGACCATTTGTCCGCATAGTGGCACGCTTCCCGGAGCTCACTGTCCAACGACACGCCAAGAGTGGTTCCATATTCACGCGGTGCCCACAGATACGTGCACAGTGCATCAACACATTGTCATTGACAAAAATACTGGCTTGCGGGCAAGCAACGGCACATTGGCAACGGAAAGGCGACTCTTTACTGTGTACCCGCCCGAGTTTAACCCGTGGATGCGCAATCAGGGTATTCCCTTTCCCCCGCCCCTTGCGGTACGAGTGAATACCGCTAGTGATGCCGTACAGACCAGTGACCGCCTGCAGATACACTACCCTGAGGATGGCGCACTCTTCCACGTGGATGCCGTCCTACGCAATTCATTTCAGCGCATCACGTTTAAAGGCAGTCACACTTCGGATGTCCATGCCCCAACGTGGTGGCTCAACGGGAAGGTCGCTGATCTTCCCTTCGAAGCGGGTGCATGGCCGCTTGAACCGGGTGCCTTTACGCTCGAATTACGAGGTGTTGATTCGCAAGGTCAAGCACTACGGAGCCAGCCTATCCGTTTCCGCGTGCGCACCTCTTCCGAAGCTTCTTTTGAGCACCATTAAGTCTTCTTTTGGGATACTGCGATGCCTTTCATGTTGGAGAACGAAATAGCCACACTGAGACTGCAGTGTCTTCAAGCATCAGAATGTATAATAACCGGTCATGCCCAACTTGTACCTCATCCAAGCTATACACTTGTGATACATGAGTGATGGAGAAAAACAGATCAGCCTAGGCCAAATGTTCTTCCTAAGGCTACTGCACGACAACTACTGCAATTGCTGTGCTTTTCATTGGCCCAACCAATGGGCTGGTTCTGTTGATCAAAGTTGGACTCTTGGTAGTAGGTTACCATACCTACATTAAACGTGTGTACGGATCTTGGCAACGCTGTTATATTATAGGACGCAAGTACATGAAAGAGCAGCCACTGCTTACCTATGTTGGCTCGACCTTATTGGGATTCGGAGCCGTTATCTCCGGTGGCCTGATCTCAACGGCAGTAGAACAAGTTCTTGCGTTTCTACTCAAGCATTAATTTCAGTATAGTGAAATACGACATATGGGCTCCTGGCAGCTAACCTCGTAGATATGCAGTACCCACATCGCCAACCTTTTCTGAGCCCAATTTTGCTCTCATACTTGGTAGCTGCCCTAATCTCATTCTACACGGCATTAAAGCTGATTCTCGTGTATGTATACGGCTTTGCGGTGCTCTGGGAAGGTGTACCGGAGTCGCTAGACCGAGGTCCGGGAGACGGATTTTTTATGCTCTTCGTGCCCCCTCTAGCACTCATTTTCTGGCTCGTATGCGTCGCAATGATCAGGTTCGTTGCTTCTCGCTGGGGAGATAATTGACAGCATCACACTGCAAAACTGCTAAGTAACAGTTCTTCGTATCTCCCCAAAACAATCCACACGCACCCTACTCCAACCGGAAGCGGAATGTCACGATGCCGACTTGATTTTCCTGTGGCGCATTCGGAGGCAGTGCATTGAAGCGCCATCCGCGCAAGGCGGTCATGACGGCTTGTTCAAGTTGCGGATTGCCCTTCACTAAGGGGAATCGCTGCACGATGCGCCCCTGCGGGTCGACGGTGATGCGGACCCGAATGATGGCGTTGACCTGTGCGTTGTACGCGGGCAAACGCGTTGAAACGGGCACGCGGTTCAGGCCTTCGATATCGAAAGGAGCTGTGCGCCGCTCGGTTTGTCCGGCCCCTTCGTCGCCTTGTTCGTCGCCTGATGTTCCCTCTGGGTCGCCACCGCCTAGCGGACGCACAGCTGGCTGCTCGGGCTCCGGCTCGGGGTCTTCGACCTGAATCTGCTCGTTCGCTTCCGTCGTCGGCGAGACGTTTTCGGACTCTGGAGCCTGAATCTGCTCCTCGTCGATAATCTCTTGCTGCTGATCGGGCAAGTCGACGGGGCGCGCTTCTTCTGGCGGTGGCGGCTTCGGAGCCTCCTGCTGGGGCTCGGGTTCGGGCTCAGGCTCTTGTTCCGTCGCCTCGGGCTGAGGTTGTGGCGCGCGTTGCACAGGGCGTCCTTCCTGGAACGGACCAAAGTCAACTTCGATAAAGCCTGGCGGCATCTCTTCAGCAGCTTCCACCTTCATAAAGGCAAAGCCAACAAACAGGAGCAAGTGCAGCAACAAGCTCACCGTCAAACCTATCCAATCACTCTTTTTCATCGGGCACGGGGCGTAGACCTTGAAATCATGCTAAAGGCATAGGGAACCATACCAAAGATCGTACCTTTCGTTTCCAAATCCTACGGCATCCATCCTTACAAGCGGATCAAACAGCCATCCGAGATGGGTTATCCGCGTCAACTTATGCACGATTGGGACGACATAACATATGGGTTTCATGCCATCATGGAGGATACGCACTGGTGGTTTCGTGCCCGCCGACGCATCATGGTGGAGTTAATTTCGTGTGTGCTTCCGCCCCAGCCTGATGCCGTTGTGCTTGATGTAGGATGTGGTACGGGAGCGAATATAGCAGCGCTTGCTGGGCACTATACGTGTGTGGGGTGTGATACGTCCAAGGTTGCCATTTCCCTTGCCAAAAAACGTTTTCCTGACCTCACATTCACCCACGGTTTTGCTCCTGGTTGCCTAACGGGATGGCTTCCGCAAACACGCTTCATCTTGCTTATGGATGTGCTTGAGCACGTTGAACATGCAGATGATTTACTGCGTGCACTCGCCGATGCCGTGCAACCCGGCACTTTCTTTTTCATTACCGTTCCTGCAAACCCTAAGCTTTGGAGCCCGCACGACGAAGCCCACGGTCATTTCCGTCGCTACACAGCGAACTCATTTTCGGCGCTGATTAAGGCGTCTAAGCTCCAAGCACGCTTTGTTTCGCATTACAATGCGCGCCTCTACCCGCCCATTCGTCTTGTGCGCAAAATCACCGCGAGACGTGGGCACACACATGGCGACCATGCCACCGACTTATCCGTCCCACCTGCACCAATTAATCGCCTACTAGAGCGTATCTTCGCGAGCGAAGCCATGCCACTTACCCATGCCCTAACTCACGCACTACCCGCCCCCTTTAGCCGAGGCGTAAGTCTGTTGGGGATACTCCAAAAGCCTCTGTAGTTCGCGCAATTTATGCTGACGTGCCGTCTGGTTGTCCCCTGCTACAACGAAGCTGAGCGCCTGGATGTGAAAGCCTACGAGGCCTTTCTCGCACGCCACGAAGACATGGGCTTCCTCTTTGTCAATGACGGCAGTACGGACGAGACTGCCAAAGTACTCGCCTCACTTGTCAACGCCTATCCGACGCAAGTCGCCGTCCACGCCCTTTCCCAAAACCAAGGAAAAGGAGAAGCCGTGCGGCAAGGGTTACGCACCGCGCTGGGTGACCCACACCTGCACCTCACGGGCTATTGGGATGCCGACTTGGCGACGCCGCTGTCAACAATTCTCGACATGCGTGCCTACCTCGATCTGCATCCGCAGGTGTCGTGGGTGCTGGGTTCAAGGGTACGGCTTTTGGGGCGAGCGATCCACCGAACGATGCCCCGGCATTATGCGGCGCGCGTGTTTGCCACAGCAGTATCTATGTCGTTGCGACTGGAAGTCTACGACAGCCAATGCGGCGCAAAACTCTTCCGTGCCAACGAAGGATTAAACCAACTTCTTGCCGAACCATTTATTTCCCGCTGGATCTTCGACGTCGAGCTGTTAGCCCGTTATAAACAACACCTCAAAGCTCACAACGCCCACTTCGAAGACCATGTACACGAATTCCCACTGACAACATGGGCAGACGTTTATGGTTCTCGGCTTGTCCCAAGTGACTTCGTCAAAGCGGGTGTAGAACTCGCACGCATTAACGCTCGCTACAGGAAAAGTCTGAACGCTTAAGCCTCCGCTTGCAACTCCCATCCGAATTGCAGGAGTGGTAAGCTCTGCTCGCAGAAGGCCACAACGTCGTCTGCAAATGCAGGCGTTGTTACGACATCGTCTCCAAGTTTCTTTATCGCGACGAACGACTTCCATTTCAGAAACGGCGCGATGTCTGACTCGGCAAGCGACTCGAAGCCCCGAGGCATGCGTTTGAGTTTATCAGCAGGCTCTAATTTCAAACCATCATGCCCCTCCGTTTCCTCGACCATAGCAAGAAATGCTTCTGGCGCATCCGCCATACGTGTTCGCCAATGACGTAGCAGTTTGTTTTCAGGACGCCAATAACCGGAGGCGAGAAAAACGTTACCGGGTTCCACATGGATGTATACGCTTCCAACGTCTTTCCGACTCCCCGTTCGTGACAGCACACCACTGACTTGCGTCTTGTAAGGTGCTTTGTTCTTGGAGAAACGTGTGTCGCGATAGATGCGGAAGGTCCCGGCTTTGGGATCGCCTATCAATGGAAGCCCACGCTGCGCGAGCCGTTGCCCACAGTCGACCAAGAGGCAACGGAAGGGCCAGAGCAGTTCATCATCGTACGTGGCTTTTCGAGGTTTGAACCAATCGCGCTCGTTGTTTGCGCGGAGGTCCTCCAGAAATGCCATACCTTGTTGGCGGATGCCGGGAAATGGTGGGTATTCCATGAGCGAAGCGTCGGGCTTAAGTCAAATCGTTGGCGATGCGCAAGAACACCACACCCTATGACACCCTTCGTTCAGCCTACCCTTCAGTCCACACCGATTCGCCAGATTTCCACGCGAGGTACGCCATAAACCCAGGTGCTAAGCGGAGTGCTGATTCATCGATCGTAAAACGCGGTGTATGCAGACCATTCGTTATCCCTGCGGATTCATTACCCGTCCCCAACACGAAGAACGTCCCCGGCATTTCGCGCAAGAAGTAGGCGAAGTCCTCGGCGGCAAACCACAAGTCAGCTTCTACAACGTTTTCGCTCCCAACGAATTCTTCTGCCGCCGTCTTCACCTGCTCAGCAACCTTCGCATCGTTAAACAAGGCCGGGTAGCCATGTGTGAGTTCGAACGTCGCACGCGCCCCAAGCGAGGATGCGGTTTCCTCTACGACGCGTCGAATTAAACCATGTGCTTTGGCCCGCCAAGCTTCGTCCATTGCACGGAACGTACCCCGCATCGCTACGGTGTCGGGGATGACGTTATGGGCACCGTTCGCGTGGAGTTGCCCAAACGAAAGCACACTCGGCACGCCCGGCGGGCAGTTGCGACTCACGATGGATTGCAGCGCGACGATGACTTGGGCGGCGACGTAGACTGGATCTGCGGAGAGCAAATGAGGTGCCGCAGCGTGACCACCTTGGCCGTGAATGATGATATCCAGCGTATCCGTTGAAGCCATAAACCGGCCGCCCCGTACGCCGATGGTGCCACTGGGCAGGTGCGGCATCACGTGTTGCCCGAAGGCGAACTTGGGTGGCGCGGTGTTGTGGTATTTACCGACCGCACCTTCTTCGATCATGAACTTCGCGCCACCGGGCAACTCTTCCTCACTTGGCTGGAAGATGAATCGCACGGCCCCCTTCAAATCGGCTTTGTGCTTGGCTAAGATCATCGCCGTTCCTAAAAGCGAAGCTGTATGCCCATCGTGCCCACACGCATGCATCACACCTTCGTGCTCGGATGCAAAATCGAACGTATTCTCTTCGAGAATAGGTAGGGCGTCCATATCAGCCCGCAGCAACCGGGTCGGGCCGGGTTGCTCACCGTGTAGAGTGGCGACGACGCCCGTGTGGTAGACACCGGGGGTGATGTCGAGGCCTAGTGGTGTCAGCGTTTCCTGTACCAATCGCGCCGTTTCGTGCTCTTGCAAGGCGAGTTCGGGGTGCTGATGGAGGTGTCGTCGCAGGCGAACGACTTCGGGAAACACCGCTTCAGAGGCGGCTTGCAAGGCGCGTTTCATGAGGCTGGCGGTAATTGCTTGGCGTTGCGCCCGGAGGCGTTGTACAGCAGCACATCGAGCCCCCACAAAATGGCGACCGTGGTTCCAAGAACGACAAGGGCAATGACCGACTCCCAAATAAGCAAGCCACCCAGCGCACCTAGGATGCCGCCGAGGTATTTGATGTAGTTGAACTGCTCGTTCGACGTCCGTTTCAGCAAGTTTTCGAGCTGGGCCTCGTCGTAGTTGGCCATGTTGCTCATGATCATGCTGTACACATCCAGCTTTTCGACGAACCCAAGGATGACACGGGTTGCCCAGTTCTCGATGTCTTCAGAACGCGCCTCGATGCGCTCCGGAATCTTATCCAGCAGTTGGTCCATCTCGTCCAGCACGGAGTCGAGTGAGCGCGGCAACTCTTTGATGATCTGATCGACACGCTTCTGGAACTCCTGCTCGTTGAACATGCGGTACGCCTTGAAGGCCAATCCCCCTAAGCTGTTGCCCAAATGCTGCTCAACTTTTTCGATGGTAAACCGAGCGATCTTCAACCGCACCTCCTCTGAACCCAGCACATTGTCCACATAACTCGCCGTCAACTGCTTTAGATCTGTACGAAACTCGTCATCCTCCAATACGCCCCGCGTCACCGTTAGCGCCATCTCCCGATAGCGCGGAATTACTTGGCTCTCCTCAATTTTCTCTTTGATGATCCGCTCGTTGATCAGTTCATCGGAAATGGCTTTTGCGAGCCGATAGATGACGCGATCACGCTGTGCAGGAATAAGCCCTTGGCCGAAAATGGGGCGTTTCTCACGTGGATTAAACAACATGGTGATCGCCAGCCAGTTGGTCAGGAAGCCAATCATACCGCTGACGGCGATAATCCGAAGCAGCCCCTCAAAGACAAACGTTTTGCCGAAGATCGTCGCAGTCGCTCCGGGAAAATCCCACAGAAACGAGATCGCAAATAACGTACAAAGCAAATACGGAATGGTCCGGAGCCACGGCAAGACTTTGGCGAAGGTGCTTTCCTTGCGGGGTGGCTCCACCACTACAGCCGGAGCCGACGTCGCTTCCGGCATGTGCCGATCCACGTACTTCGACAGAATCACACGCAGATCACGCGCTGATTCCTTGGTTAGTTGCTTGGCCTTTTCGACATCCGGATCACCTTCAACCGTTTCCACAACGGGAATATCTTCGAAGACGGCTTCCTGAGCACGGTCTTTTGGCGTCGGGTCCACGGGTGAATTGTCATGGTCATTCGCTTCGCAGGAAGCCTCAGCCGATTCATCCATCGGCGATGCTTGTGAGGCCGCCTCGGCCTGTTCATCGACGGCAGGGGGCGGCGTCTCGGTTTGCGGCGGCTTGATTTCCTCGGAAGGCGGCTGTGCGTCAGCCATGCGTTTCGTTGTGGATGAGGTGTGAGCGGTGATAGAAGCAGCAGTATACGGCAGCAGTGTGGATGGATGCAGCGCAGCAGATCCGTCTCCAGCAATTTAGGTGATCTTCGAAAAGGAGTCGTTGCACGGCAAGGTCAGCGCGCCGTATACTCGCAATCCTTTGTTCGACCGCATCTGCGATTCGTACAGCCGGAGAGGTGCCGGAGTGGTTGAACGGGGCGGTCTCGAAAACCGTTGTACACGCAAGTGTACCGAGGGTTCGAATCCCTCCCTCTCCGCCTAAAGCGTTTGGTTCTTGAGCCAAGCGCTTTTTCTTTTTTCTAGCCTCCACACATCTTTCAACTGCATGTTGTAACCAAAAGCGGAGCCCATCAGTTTTAACACGCGGAGACGAAGAAACGAAGCGACAACCGACACGCCAAAGTCGGCGGAAAAAACGCAACGCTTTCATTTCCTATCTCTGCCTCAAATTCAGCGCCCTAAGCCCTGCTAGGGTCGCCCAGAATGTAGCGGCTCAACCTTCACATTTCACCACTCTGCTTCCTTCACTCATCTACATAGAAGCGTATGCTTACCTCGCGCCCGATTCGATGGATGGCATGTAGCCTTATTTTACTGAGTCTTACCCTCATCTCTGGTCCTGCATTCGCACAAGAGACCGTTTATTCGACGGTTTATCGCCCCAGTGATGTCCGGTACGAAGTGCTTCGCAGTCCACATTTCGACATCATTTACCAAGTGGGATCTCGCCATGAAGCCGTGGAAACAGCCCATGTGCTGGAGCGAGAAGTACCTCCCATCAAAAATATCTTTGAGCTTGACACGTTCCGAAGAATGCCCGTCGTGCTCAATCGGTTTAACGATGATTCGAATGGCTATGTGACACCCGTCCCCTTCAAGCAAGAAATCGAATTGGTTGCACTGAAAGGAAACGGCCTTTCACCCCGGCATACGTCATGGCTATCCGTTGTCGCACCACATGAATTGGTGCATGCCATGCAAGCAGAATATCGGGCCGGGTTTGGATTTGGCGCACTATTGCGCCCTTTTGCACCAGATTTTGCGCGCGCCCTCAACTTTGGCGTTCCGCCCGGCCTGACCGAGGGCATCGCGGTCGTGCATGAAAGCCGCGTAGAAGAAGGTGCAGGCCGCCTGAACCATCCGTTGTTCCTGATGCAGTTTCGCGCAGCAATGGGGAGCGACCGCCCGTGGTCGTTGGCGCAGATGTTGGAAGCACCGGCCTATGCACGCCCGTTCAACCGGTTCTACATCGGCGGCAGTCATTTCGTCGAACATCTGTTAGCGTCATATGGTGAAGATGCGTTCGCACGCATGCTCGGGCCAAACCAGCGCTATGTGGCAGGAGCCGGGGTCGGGTTGTGGAATGCCACGGGAAAACGCCCCAGCAAGCTGGGTAGAGCTTTCCGTGACGAAGTCATTCGCATGGAGTCGGAACGCGTCGCAAACCTAGGCACCTTGACCATGCCAGAAGTCATCAGTCACAGGCAAGGCACCATGCATCGCAGGCCCCTATGGCTCGATGATCAAACCATCGTAGCCTACTCGTTTGGCTACAACCTCCGCGCCGGGCTCTACACCTACGATGCTGCTACAGGGAAGCGGTCTTTACTGAAAAACCAGCTTGTAACCGAGGATCGAGCCTATTCGCTCGACCGTAACGCGGGCCAGCTACTCCTTTCCCAATACGTCGCAGATCGGCTAGTATCCATTAAAGAACGCGCCCTACTCCATGCGATCGACACGTCGACCAAGCACACCACGACTCTGAAGGCACCTGCGAGGCTGTTGGCCCCCGTGCGTGCGCCCAACGGCAACCTATGGGCGTTCGAAAATGACGGCCCCTTTAACCATTGGGTCGAAGTTACCGCCGATGGCTCCAGCCGACGACTAACCAACTTCGCCAGAAGCAACTTTGCACAGATTGCCCCTTCACCGACCGGTCAAGACATCGGCGTACTGCTGAACGTGCAGGGCTTCAAAGGAGTTTTTCGGGCACAAATCAACGGTGGCGAAACCACACTCGAACCGTGGATCGGGTTTAAGGATGCCACCATTTATGACCTCTCATGGAGTGCCGATGGGCAGTACCTGTTTTTCTCTGCGGATGTTGATGGCGTTGCCAACATCTACACGCTAGACGTTAGCACGGACCAGATCTACCAGATAACCAATGTGCCCTACGGGGCGATCGAGGGTACGCTTTCACCTGATGGGCGCTGGCTTGCTTATGTAAATTACACGCACGAACAATATGACCTTGCCCGTATTCCTTTCGACATCAGTCTAGCGAAAGCAATCTCCAGAGCCGGTACGAACTACGGCGCAACGATACCTTGGGCCGAACAGCTAAACGAGCCGCCCACGGCACTACCGGATACGTTTGAGACGATGCCCTACCAAGCATTGCGTCATATCAAACCGCGCATGGCCTATCCCTACGTGGTTGTCGCAGACGAAACCGGGCAACCGTTTGACACCGAACTGGGTGTAGGCGTTGGGTTAGAAGTGCAAGGTGCCGATCCCTTGGAATCCTTCGCCTATCGAGGGCGTGGGTTTGTGCAAGATGGCGACGTATGGGGAAATATACGCGTTGAAAGTGGTGCCTTGGCCGTTCGCCCCTCGCTCTCATTGTATCGAACCCCAACTACCGTTGTAGCACGCACACTCAGGGAAAGTGCAGATCCGGCTATGCCCGACACCGTCATTGCACGATTTGGGCGGGCAGAACAGGGTGCGGAGGTAGGCTTTAGGCTTCCTATACAAATAATCGATAACGTGTTCTCCTCGGGCTTAACCCTAGGCTTACGTGCGGGTTATGAAACGGAACGGCTCTTTAATGACGCTTTAGCAATTGATTCCGATCTAGGCGGCCGCTTCACCGTCCGGCCCTCGCTTGCTTTATTCCACCGGATTCGGAGTAATGCGCGCGACTTTGTACCCAACAATGGCATCACCCTTTCTGTTGGAGCACTTGCTGATGTCGCATCCGATGAAAATCAGTTCGAACGACAAGCTATTATTGGCACGGGTAACCTCTACCTTCCGTGGTTACGTCGCGCCAATATTGGGTTGCGCCTCCGAGCCAGTGTGCTAAGCCAAAACACCGGCGGCATTTACAACCTCGATGCGTTTCTGCCCCGTGGCTGGGAAGACACATTTGTCGGATCGGGTACCACGCTCGTCGGTGGCTTTGAAGCCACACTTCCCCTTGCCTACATCGATGACGGGGTTGTGCTGTTCCCTGCGTATTTGAAGGCCCTCTATGCCTACTCTTTCGCAGAAACGTTTGCCCAAACGGATGCCTTCGATGCAGCTCGGCACAGCGTAGGTGCAGGCCTTGGGGTGCAGTTCCGCATTTTCTCTGTGGTCGATATCGACATGCGCGTAGGGGCAGCACTGCGCATCAGCGACGCAGGCAACGAGTGGGATGTGATCTTCCGTTGATGCGGTCGGCGTGCTCGACTTCCGAGCCATGCTAAATTTTTAGCAAAACCTCTTGTCTACTAGCTGAACCTGTCGTATCATATCAGTGCTAATTTTTTCACACCCCTCGTAACCATCGGCAGCCAAGGCCGTAGGGACGGGCGGAGGTATTACAGATTATGAGTGATAAACAATCCAACCCGCAGCCCCAAGACCTCAGCCGCCGCGAGCGTCAGATCATGGATGTGATCTACCGTGAAGGGGCTTGTACGGCAGCGCAAGTTTTGGACGGCTTACCCGATCCG
>CAYYHN010000064.1:0-11344 GCA_964471245.1 uncultured Rhodothermaceae bacterium
CCAAGCCTGCCCCAATGATGAGTTGCATGACTGTGATCCACAGCCGTTTCGTCTTCAGGATGTCGACGATAGGGCTCCATAGAGGTTTGATCGTCCACGGCAGATACAGCCAGCTTGTGTAGAGCGCAATCTCCGTATTGGAGATGCCTAATCGCTTGTACATAATCACCGAAACGATCATGACGACCACGTATGGCAGTCCCTCGGCATAGTACAGACTGGGAACCCATGACCAAGGATTGCGGGACGTGGGCTTATTTGCTGCGGTTGTTGATGCTCCTTCTGGCATACAATTCCAGTTGCGTTGTGGAAATGATTGTTTTTAAGGATTTTGCAAGGAGGCACTGCCATCAAGGAAATCTAGCAGCGCCCGCATTAAAGCATGCCGCTCCATGCGATCACCCATGGCCTCAATAGGGAAACCAAGCACAACTTTGCGCGAGCGGCCCACATGGGCTACACCTGCACTAATGTTGTTTTCTGCATAGCGCAAGATGGTCATTCCCTGATCATCAGCAGGCTCAATTCCATCCGGTGCTTCAACAACATACAGACTGTCGTTTGGCGCAGTGTTGTAATGGAAGGCCGTGCTATCACCCAAGACCATCGGCGACACAGCGACTACGCGACCGAGACGCGCAGCATGGTTGGTCCGATGCCGAATGCCAAGCACTTCAGCAGCAAATATGCGGTTAGGGTCCTCTTCTTCGGTTCCTTCATAGAGGTCAGTGCCAACGTAAGCCCCCGAGACCAACAAATGTCCACCACCGGTCACATACGAGCGAAGCGCTTCCTGCATAGCTTTGGGAAAAGCCTCAAACGCTTCCGGCCGATAGTTTGGGCGCTGCGATTGGGTTGTACGTTCTTCTCCTAGCACTAAGTTGAGGACACCGTACTCATTGGCAATATTGGGCCGTTCCTCCAGTACCTCATCGCTTATCGAGACAAAACTATGTCCTGCAGCACGAATTGCATCACCGTGGATGGCAACGAAATCAAACGTGTTGCCCATGATAAGTTGCGTTTCGGTATCGGCGTAACTAGCACCGTGCCCAGGAGCGTCGTCATCCAACCACGGCGATACAACCATAAAGTCGTATTGCCGCCCAACTTTGTGAAAGGCTATACCATCTGGGACGCCCTGATCTTCGAACGATGCAAATCCTAGCCATTCACCCGATTCGATGGTCGCCGGTGGTGCAATTCGGTCGAAGCCATTTACGACCAGTACGGGCGTTTGCCCATTGACCCAACTTACACTGAGGACCTCGGAGGGCATGCTGCGACCTCCTGCGTTGACGGCCTCCACACGGTAGCTATACAACACACCCGGCGCTAGTTGTTGCTGGCTAAATCGTGGTTCATCGACCAACTCGCCATCATCAAAGTCGCCGCCTTCCTCGCGTGTGTAAACGATGTAGTGTGAGGACGCAGCACTGGGCTCCAGCGGATCAGTTTGGGGTTGCCATGTCAGCTCCACGGTCCGTTCACCCGAAAACGTTGCCGCCATATGTGTGACGGGTAGCGGCTGCACTACAGCTTGGGCAGCCCCAAAATCCCCATCTTGTACGGCCAAAAAGCGCAGCATTGATTTGTAAATGGAGCGGCTGACATCGAAGCGGAAACGCGGGTCAAGCGCGAACTTCATGTCGAGAAAATTGTGGTGCGAGAGTAATTCCAAGAGCACACCAGGCACGTTGGGGCGCTGTGCTTCGCTGTAGCCGCGGTCCCAAATCGGGCGACGGTTCCAAGCAGGATCGTACAAAGCACGAATGTCGTCCACGATCTGTGTCTGCATCAGGTCAGCGAAGTCGCGGTTTGCCCAACGGGCCATGCCGTCGGGGAAATCAGTGGTTCCATCCGCACCCGTGCTGTTATAGATCATCAGCGTCCCGACCGTCGTGTCGTTGCGCGTGAAGCCTGCGTCAGTGTGAAAAGCGAAGGACAGATCGACAGGAATCCCCAAGCCCTTCGCGTTACGGTTTTTGTTTGGACCAAATGGGGCACCACGTAAGTAATTGACCCATTCGCCCCGACTTCTGTAGTCGTCAACATAATCGTCTTCGTCGGGGTCCGAAACGTTGTAGACGAGCGAGTCAGGGAATCCGGCGTATTGCATGTAGTACCGTGCTGCTTCTGCAAAGCGCGGACGTCCGCTCACTTGTCCTTCCCGCGCCACATTGCCCATGCCCCCCCCAAACTTGACGGCGTCAGCAGTGATAATGCCGTTTGCTTGCTCGCTCGCGTTGGTCAGCACCACACGTCCAGATGATGGATTGAGGCCAGCATCAAAAGCAAACGTGCCTAGATAAACCCACGTCCCGCCGCCAATTTGCTGGTTGACTTGAAACGTTGTTGTTCCGCCCAAATGATGCACTGTGTATTTCGCATCCGAGACACTACCGGGAATAGATTGCCACGACACATACACGGCATACCGACCTGCGCCGGGCATATTCGGTGTCCAACTTACGTCAGCAGTTGGTTCGGGCGTCGCCATCAAATAGCGATAGGTGCCTTGCCCGAACGGATTCTCATTCGCAAGATAGGGCGGTTTACCCAACGCAAAACCCATACGATCACCCGTTTGCCACTGAGGGCCATCTGTGGCTTGGCTTTCAACGTATTCATTTGGAGAGACTTCCGTATCATTGTCCACGACGACTTCGTGCACTTGTATATCGCGTTCCCGTGGCATTAATACATAGGCCCCTGCACGCTCAAGCATGGGAGCCAAGTAGGGTACGATGAAAGCCATTGGCAACAGGTCTTCGACCGTTTCGAAAACGCGCGCACGTTGCCACTCCCAACGATTCAATCGATGTTCGAAATACCACCCATGACTCGACCACACAGCAATGTGGCGACCTTGAAGCCCTTGGTCAGGCGTCCAAGGCGCATCTATGCGTTGTACTAGGGGTGCAATGGTTGGTCGCGGCGAATTCGGCATTCGTGCCCGATCGTAGGCATCAAGATCCGTCCGGTAGTAGTTAGGAACCAACGTCTCGATTGGTTGGCCTAAGGTGCGGATCTCTACCGCAAGATGAGCTATGCGCTTACCCAAAAAGCTTCGAAAATCTTCGTAGATACGCGCCGTGTTTTCGGTGCGGAACGGCGTGTTTGCAAAGTCTCGGTTGAAGCTAAATACTAACGTCTCATTCGCATCGACGAAAATAGTATCTAAGGTTGTGCCACTACTAATCTGTATACCACACGCATCCGATTTGCATGCATCCAAGAATGCAAATGCACTAAGGTAAGCGGCACGCAGGGTTTGGTTTTCTGGAAGCTGTACATCCTCTGGTACAAAAGTAGGTAGACTACTGCTACAACCAACGACCAACACAACGAGCATTAGCCAAGCATATCTCCCATGCCCTTTGCGCTGTTTATTAGTCATCGCTGACGGCCCCCCATGCCTTCTTCAGCGGTTGCACCATGGCCTTGGGTCCCTCCTGCCCAGTTCGACTGACAGCAGTCACGACTGATAGTTCGGGTGCTCCATCAGCGAAGAGGAACCGGCGCTGATTGCCGGGGATGATGTGCATGGTCCAGTGGCCTTCATCATAAAGCCGAATCACCCATTGCGCAGGACTCACCGACTGACCCGGCAAGAATTCCAATACTGTGCGCCCCCCATCTCGTAGTAACGACAACTCGGGTGCCGGAGGCAAGGCTGCATCCAACCAGTCCGTAGCAGGGATGAGTGCCTGTTCTTGGTAAACTTGCTCCGAGAGGAGGTCGGCCATCCGTTCGACGCCGGGCATGAGCGCCTTCATGCTAAAGTGGATATTACCTTCAGCACCTGCTCGCGTACGTGTTGAATCAACTTGGGCAATAATCTCCTCAGGCTCCCAATGGCTGTTTCCCTCAAGCCATATACGGCTCGTGTAATTCCCTGGCCAGAGGTGGCGCTCTTGTACGTTTTGCGAGATCCACCAATCGAGAAGCGCCATATAGGGTTGGCCTTCGCTGTCGATGCTCCAGTACAGTTGCGGGCTAAAGTAATCCACCCAGCCTTCGCGCAGCCACTTACGAGCGTCTGCATAGAGCCCTTCGTAGGCATCAAAACCTACAACCGATGGCGGATTACCCGGCCTCCAAATTCCAAACGGGCTGATACCAAACTTCACCCAAGGCTTCGCGGCCTTGATTTCGCTGTATAATCGCTGAATCAAGTTGTCTACGTTGCTACGCCGCCAGTTTGATACAGCGACGGTGTCAGCAGGCACATTGGCTTTTGCACGACTAGCTGCGTCAGGAAAGGGCACCTCGTTCCCCTCATCGTCCCGAATAGCGTACGGATAGAAGTAATCGTCGAGGTGGACACCATCGATGTCATAGCGTTTAACTACATCGAGTATCACTTGGAGCGAATGATCGGCTGCGTCTGGTTCACCGGGATCAAGCCAATAATATTCGCCATACTCACGCACAATGTCTGGACGAATATTGCTGATGTGGTTTGATGCGCGCTCCCCTTTCGAAGTCGGATGCTTAGCCCGATACGGATTAAACCATGCGTGCAATTCAAGGCCCCGCTTATGTGCTTCATCGACGGCAAATGCTAAGGGGTCATAGTACGGGTCAGGAGCTAGGCCTTGTGCGCCAGTTAGATATTCAGACCACGGCTCCAATTCTGAATCGAAAAACGCATCAGCCGTCGGCCGCACCTGCATGACAATGGCATTTAGATTAAGTGCGACGGCTTGGTCCAATATTACCTCGAGTTCTTGCTGCTGTTGAGCTACGGAGAGGCCGGGCTCTGAAGGCCAATCGATATTAGCTACAGTCGCAACCCACGCAGCGCGAAATTCGCGTTGGGGCGTCGGCATTGTGGCAAGAACAGCATCCAACGTAGGCGAAGTTGTTGGCACGGTAGTACCTATATTGCGGGTTCCTCGACAACTCACTAGGCCCACCACAAGTACAAGAAACAACGGGAACCGGTACCATGCATGCAGACGTGAAACAACAGGAAGCATAGAAGAGGCGTCAGAAAAAGAGTAGCAATATGTACGAGACGCTGAGAAGGCTCAGGTCCGCGCAATCTACCGTCACAAGCTCATCCCTGCAACAGATATCGCCTTCGGCTTGTACTGTCTTTTCTGCTAATTATGCGGTTTCGACTGCTTCCCTCGATTGGGCTCGATCAAAATAGAATTCCCACGTCGCTTGTTGAGCATCAACGACTGGCTCGTCATTCCGAACGTACATGTTCTGTCCACGCGCATCAACGACTCGAGCCTTCTTGTTGTCGGCAATTTGGAATGCAAGAAACTGGCGCATCTCGGCCTTTAAGGACGGGTCGATGATAGGGAATCCAACTTCGATTCGTCGACTGAGATTGCGCTTCATCCAATCAGCTGAGGCTAAGAATAGTTCGTCGTCTCCGTCGTTGCCAAAGTGGTAAATGCGGGCGTGCTCGAGATACCGCCCTACTATGCTACGTACTTCAATGTTTTCGCTCAGCCCGGGTACGCCAGGATTCAGACAACATATCCCACGTACAATTAGGGTTATGCGTACTCCAGCTTGGCTTGCTCGGTACAGGTGCCGGATCATTTTTGGATCCTCGAGACTGTTCATCTTTAGTACCATCCATGCAGAACGCCCAGCCTCTGCATGCGCAATCTCACGGTTTATACGTTCGACAAAACCTTTTCGTAGAGAGAACGGCGCAACTAACAACCGCTCAAATGAAGGTTCTCTTTTCCTTTCATGCAGATACCTAAAGACACCCATCAAATCATTTGCAATGTCACTATTTGCTGTGAACAACGCATGATCAGCATAAATACGGGCTGTCTTTTCGTTGAAGTTTCCAGTACTCAAGACAGCATACAGTCGTTGCCCATCTGCCTCTTGCCGTGCAACAAGCGCTGCTTTTGCATGCACTTTGATGCCTGGCATACTGTATAACACATGGACACCTGCACGCTCCATCTCGCGAGCCCAATGCAAGTTTGTAGCTTCATCGAACCGCGCCTTCACCTCAACAAACGCCACTACGTTCTTTCCGGACTGTGCTGCTCGAATAAGTGCCTGGGTCACTGCAGAGTCGGATGCCACTCGATAGAGCGTCATCCACATATTCGTAACATCCGGATCATCAGCAGCTTCATTGAGAAAACGAAGCACCGGCTCAAAATCCTGATAAGGGTAACTCAACAGCAGATCTTGCTTACGCACCGCATCAAAAATCGATGATGATGCAGATAGTACTGGGTGTGGCTGCGGCACCTGAGATGGAAATAGTAAATCTGAGCGCTCAGAAGTGGGCTATTAATCAATATTATTAACAAAAAATATAAAAATCAGGAAAACCGAAGAAGTCGTTGAAGTTATGATACCGCCCTCCCACAACTAGGTCTTCATCGACCAAGCCAAGCAAGTCTTTTAGCATGGCGATCATTACATATGGTGTCCGTAAGTCATAGAGAAAGCGAGTGGGCAATCCGGTGTCTCGTTTGGATAACGAGTTACGAATCATCTCCACCAGATCACCCGCGTACTCATCATCTAAGTACAAGTCGGCATCCCGGTTAACTTTAACTGCGTGCATCGCACCTACTTCATATTCAGGAAATAGTGTAGGGGCTTGGTGCCGAATAACGTCATCTAAAAACATCACCGGGTGAGTTCCGTCGTTGCTTGGCAGTGTAACAAACCGACCCACTTGCTTACTCGGAATTTCAACAAGAGCATATTTAGGCTCAGCTTCGTACACCTGCTTTAAATGCAGTGGCCAGAGTTCGACCGCGAGGTACAAAATGCGGTTTTTAAGAAAAGGGCGTATTTCAGCCCTTGCCTCTAGGCCTACTTCATCTTCAGGTACACCAGGCATTTGTCCATTCTCAACCTTTGCATTTAAGAAATGCGGGTGTATATGCGGGCGCACCTTGTCATCGAAAAAGGACGCAAGGAATGTTGCTTGCGCTTCATTCACATGCTGCTCATCGAGTAAATAGATCCCTTCCTCACGCAACTGTGGAATGAGTTGCTGTCGAAAAATTTCGCCAAATGCCTCTTGCTGCCGAATGACAGTGCGATGGATTTGCTTCAGCAATCGTCTCGGATTTACATCAAGTGTTCTGCGCTCCTTTTTTTTGAGGCGCAGTAAGCTTCTAAGGGAGGCAACACGGACGCGAAAAAACTCGTCCAAGTTAGATGAGAAAATCGCGAGGAAGCGAAGGCGCTCTAATAATGGCACCTCAGCATCCATGGCTTCTTGTAAGACGCGGCCATTAAAAGCCAACCAACTCAGTTCACGATTAATACGTTCTGGGAGGTGTTGCATGGAAGCGAAAGTGGACAGCTGGAGATTTTGGCCATTTAAGATAAACGCCGTTCATAGCTACCCACATTACGCAAAGATTAAACTAGGTTAGCCTAGCTCTCTCGCATCACAAAGCAGTGCTTCATACTGCTCATCGTCAAGCTTCAGATAGGTACGCACAACATTTTTAAGTATTTCCCACTCGCGACTTTCGGGTTTTTCTTGCAATGAGCGCCTAATTGCAAGTGAGAGTTGGAGCACTGCTAAGAGCCGTTTCGTTTCAGGAAGCGTATCACCATCGTAATAGTTTACCGAATCGTGGTGACGCAAAATGCACTCAGCAAATTCGCGAGGTAACTTCCAGTTCTTGGCAAGGATATACCCAGCCGCCGTGTGATTGGAGCCTAGATGTTTCTCTTCGTAGGCATCAATTGATTCGCTATTCTGATTCCATGCGGCTTCGTAGATCACCGCGTAATCTGCAAACCGACTTGCTAATAGTGGAACGCCACAATCTGCAAGCAACCCAACGGCATATGCTTCATCTGGAGGTACACCGCGAACCATTCGAGCGACTAACGTGCAAATCGCAGCCAATCGCCCTGATGTCTCCCAAAATTGTTCAATGAACGGGCCTCGCTGGTCGCGAAAGGCGTCTTGCATTTTTAACCCGAGCGCAATGTTGATCACGTTGGCTGTACCTAGCAAACGTATGGCGTGTGGAATCGACCCAACGCGCTGCCTTAGGCCAAAGAAAGGCGAATTCACCACTTTTAGTGTCCCAGAAGCTAGAGCCACATCACTCCCAATAATCCGGTCGAATCGATCAAGGTCAACTTCTGAGCGCTTCTTTTCCTCAAGCAGCTTCATTAAGATAGCAGGCCTAGATGGAATGTTGATGTCTGACAACAACAACTTTGCGCGCTCTACTTGGAGGTAGTGGCGCATCTCTATTGGCATGAGTGCCTGCTTTTTTTTAGCGGTAACCATAGGACGTATCTTAGACGATTGCACCGAAAGCTATCGGCGCAAACACCTAGGACTATAGCTCCGTTCATAGGGCAAAACGAGAGAACAGAGTTGGCCCTATTTTTTATGATCTCCTTGTATGATAGACGGCTTCGGCTCGATCACATGGACCGCCTACGGGTGGGTTCACTTTACGAACAGTTACTTCCACGGCTTCAGCTATGAGTTGCTCTTCTAATACACGCTCTCCAATCAAATAGGCTAACCGTTCGATCAAGTAGAACTTATTTTCTGTTACAATCTCACGCACGAGGGTGTAAATCTGCTCGTAATCGACCGTTTGATACAAGTCATCCGCGATCGCCGCTGCCCTAAAGTCAACGTCCATAGACACATCGACTTCATAGCGCCCTCCTACTCGGTGCTCTTCGCTCATAACGCCGTGATGTGCAAAAAAGACGGCGTTTATTAGTTTAACAGAGCTGCCCATCTATTTTGATTGGTTTATCATGTACGAATATTGTGCAGCAGTTGAAGCACCAATAAAACTAGGCGAATGTGTACCCGATTGCCTACGAATTTTCCACCAACGAATACATATCTCAAGTCGCGCGGGTAACTATTGAGGTGGAAGGATCTCGCGATGCCGTATCGAATTGATTAATGATGCACTATCCATCCCTCTCTTTGCATAACCACAACCTTGCTATGCTTTCCTACCAACTCTAGAAGATATTGCCTTGGGTTCAGCTGACCGGCCAATACGAAAGTGGGCACCTGCAGCTTTGCCACAGATGCCCACTAAACCGTTTTGAAATTCCCCAAAACCAGCCTAATTCGAGGCTGAGGCTTCGGCGTTTTCATCGAACTGGATGCCTAATTTGCTAGCCACCTCGAAGTTGAGGTTGACGATCTTCTCTTCGTCAATGTGGACGATAGCTGCTTGCTGCAATACGAGATCAATTCCTTGTGCTTTTGCAACCTCTTCGATGACTGTCACAACACGATCGAAGAGCGGCTGAATCAATTCGGTCTGCCGGTTTGCCAACTTTTGATCTTCGTTGGCCGCCGCCGTTTGAATCTCTTGGTAGAGCGTAGCCAATTCTTGTTGACGACGATTGATGCTCTCCTCAGAAGTTAGCAACGGACGCTGTTGTTCGAAGCGTGCAGCTTTCTCTTGGAATTCGTCCTGCATGGCTTGCAGTGCCTGCTGACTGGTCTGCACTTCGCGCTGCAGCGTTTGCATAGCTGTAGCATATTCTGCCATGCTTCCGACCAGAGCATCTGGGTTAGCAAAGCCAATTTTGATCTGGGCCTGTGCGTCGGTAGCCATTAGCGGCAGTGCAATGACCAGCAATACAGCCCATGCCCATTGTTTGATTTGTTTCATGTTTAGTTGTCTCCGATTATGACATTTATGATGTTCACATTCCTAGGTTAGGCAGGTGACTAAAGGGCTACGCTTTCAAAACACGAGCCCCAAGCGACGCCATCCGTTACCGACTCGTGTTTTCAAGGTCTATGCCAAGCTCTTCCAACACGAGGTCACTTACGTCATACTGCTCACGCAGAAAGAGAAAGACAAAGTCACCACTCTTATCAAAAACGTAATCATAGCCTTCTTTCGTGGCCACCTCCTCGATGGCCTCTAACACTTTTTCTTGAATTGGTCGCATCTGCTGATCTTGCTCACGAAACAGATCGCCTTCGGGACCGAAATACTTCATCCGAAGGCGTTCGACCTCCTCCTCTTTCTGAATGATTTCTTGCTGCTTACGATCACGCTCTTCCTGTGTATAGAGCAATTCTCGCGCTTTATACTCATTAAATAGCTCCTCTACTTCGCGCCGCTGCTCATCAATCTCAGCTTGCCAATCCTGCGCTAAACGGTCGATGCTCTGTTGAATGGTGGCAACCTCGGGTATCTGCTGAAGGATATACTCTGAATCGACATATCCAATTTTTTGCTGAGCCAAAGCCGAGGTTGCTGACATTCCAAAGGCAACAACAATCAGCAGGGGAAGCAAGATTTTTTTCATAGCTACCGAAGCGTAGGAGAAAGTGTGTGGAATTGTAGACATGGGCTGCGCATGAAGTGAGGCGTTCGATGCTAGGCTAAAACCCAAAACCTTGCCCCAACGAGAACTGGAATGTCCACTTTTGCGAACCGTCGTGGTCGTTGTTGATTGGATCGAACGTATCGAAATTTCGACCATACACCAACTCGACCATACCAAGAATCGGCAAGAAGAGTCGTGCACCGACCCCAGCTGAGCGATACAAGGCAGAGGGATTGTAGGCCCGAACATCATCCCAAGTATTGGCTGCCTCTGCAAATAGGTATGGAACTGCTTGAAGTTGCTCGGATTGGACAGCAGTCCATCGCAGTTCGGCAGCGTACCGATTCAAGACGCGACCGCCTTGCGGATCGTTATCTCGGCGCGGCCCCAAGGCTGCAAGCGGATACCCACGCATGTAAATCACTTCTTTTCCAAAGAAGCTAAAGAAGCTTCCAGAAGTTTCGAACGGAGACCCACCGACAACGAAGCGCTCAAACTCAACATCTTCACCCGTCAATGAGCCGATATACCCATAGTCAGCACCTACACCTAGTGCGATTTTGTTCAGAAGCGAAGCATTCCAGCTTGTGGTAAAACGCCATTTGTGATACTGGATCAGATCTGCAAATGGAAGTGCCGTTTCCACTGAGAAACTCATCTTCGAACCTTGTGTCGGAAAAAATGGGTGGTTCGTCGAATTGCGCGAGAGCCCCGCACGCAGCGAAATCTCTTGGCTAATTCCATCCGGCAGCGTCGAAATCCAATCGTCGTTATCGAAAAACTGATAACCAATGCCTGTGGAGAACGAGAAGAAATCATCAGGCACTTTCAGGCGGCGCTCGTAGAACACATTTGCTGAGCTGGTAAGCAAACGTTGTTCATCTTCGTCAACTGTATCGTTTACCGTAAAACTATTGGTGAAGAGGCCTTGACTAATCTTTGAGAATGACAGCGAGAACCCAACCGGTTGCGGCTTACCTCGAAACCAAGGCTCGGTAAAGGACAGCGAATACTGCTGATAGAACCGCCCGTTGGT
>CAYYHN010000065.1:0-11297 GCA_964471245.1 uncultured Rhodothermaceae bacterium
TCTTTAAGCTCGGGGCCTTTCACATTTAGCTTCTTCATGATAGCCGCAAAGTGCTTCATCGTGAAGGCTTTGTAGGCCCTTTTGAGCATGCCAATCGCCACATCGCGGCCCGGCGTATGCTCCGGCATCACATCGAGCTGCACAAGCAGGCATTCCTGCAAGTCCCGCGTAGCAATACCCACGGGGTCGAGCCGTTGCACCCTCTGAAGCACCCGCTCCACGTCGGCCTCCTCGACCAAGACGCCGTAGTTGAAGGCGAGGTCATCCATGATCGATTCGAGCGGGCGACGCAGGTAGCCGTCCTCGTCGATGGAGCCAATAATCTGCTCGGCGATCAACTCGTCTTGCTCATTAAGGCGCAGAAACGTGAGCTGGTCGATGATATGCTCCGACATGGAGGTGCCTGCCGCCATCGGCAACTCGCGGCGCTCCTCTTCGGCGCTGTGGTCTACGCGGGCTTTGTAGCCGTAGAGATCGTCCGGGTTGTTAAGCAGTTCATCCCACTCGAACTCCTCTTCTTTGCGCGCTTCCGTCTCGGCAGCCGCTTCCTCAGCGGCTTGGATGGCATCGGATGGCTCTTCGTTGGTGTCCGACGTATCTTCGTCGCGGACGAGCTCCTCCTCGTCGATGCCGTCCTCCAGCAAGGGATTGGTCTCCATTTCCGCCTTGATCCGCTGTTCGAGCGCCAGCGTCGGCAGTTGCAACAGCTTGATGTATTGAATCTGCTGTGGCGAGAGCTTCTGCTGCTGTGAAAGACGTTGCTGAAGGTTAAGCATAGTCGTGATTGGTAAGTAAACGGGTCTGATCAGCCTGTTTGGGGTGGTCCGTAGCGTTCCACGAGGGCCTCTCGGCGGTCTGCACAGGCAGCTTTAAACTGGGCGTACCAAGCCGCGCCGTATTTGCGCGTAAGCGGTCGCTCCAAGTAATCTTCTAAACGGATGCCGTGGTTGCGTCCCATCACACGTGCTGGGGCACACAGGTCGATCTGCTCGTAGTTTAGCACAGTATACGTGCCGTACGTTTCAATACGGATGGGGTAGAGATGGCAGGAAATCGGCTTTTCAAAGTCGCTGCGGCCCGCATAGTACGCGTTTTGTAGTGCGCACTTGGCTACAGGTCCATCGTACACAACAAAGACGCACGCACCGTCGTCTGTACAAGGCACGGCGTAGGCGTCATGGTCGGTGGGTTCCCATACGCCGCGTTCATCGAGGACGGTTTGGGCTTCAGGACGCAAGTCGTGGTACACCGCCGGAAGGGCGCGTTCAAGCGTTGCACGCTCCTCTGCTTCGAGGGGAGCACCTGAATCACCTTGCACACAGCAGGCACCATGACAAGCCGCCAAATTGCACGCAAATGCAGCTTCGGCGACGTCGTCAGAGATCAGTTTATTCTCTACCACAAACATAGTGCCTTAACGTAGAGTAAACCACGGGTTTTGTCAATAAAAAGTTGTAGGCAGCGTGAACGATTTGTCGTTTCTTTGAAGCGAAGGGGTAAATTCCCTACCGCTCCGAGCTTCGCCCCAAAACTGATGAGTACACCGCACGTTCCCACTTTTCGTAGCAAGACCATCCTAATAGTTATGGGCGTTTCCGGCGTCGGGAAAACGACGGTAGGGCGGCGTGTGGCGGAGCATCTGGGCGCGACGTTCTTCGAGGGTGATGACTACCATCCGCGTGCCAATGTTGCCCGCATGGCCGCAGGTAAGCCACTCACAGATGCCCATCGGAAACCGTGGATTGCGCATCTTGCACAAGCTGTCAATGCGTCTCCAAGTGATGTGGCGGTAGTCGCCTGTTCGGCGCTTTCTGTGCCCGTGCGCCAATGGATGCGCGAACGCATGCGCGGGTACCTCGCGTGGATCCACCTCACGGGAAGCCCCGATCTCATCCGGCAACGCCTCGAAGCACGCCACGACCACTTCATGCCCGCCGGCCTGCTCGCCAGCCAGTTCGCCGCCTTGGACGCCCCCGCTGACGCCTTCATCCTCGATGTACAACATGCCCCCGAACGCCTCGCCGAAACCATCGTGCAAGCCTATGAGCGCGGCGAACTCAGCGGCTAATGCACGTTTGGATCGCTTGTCCCAGACTTTAGGAGACGAGGAATCGAAGAGACGATGCGCCGAAGATAGCTGTGAAAAGACCCCAAACTTGCCATTCCTCCTCAAACGATCCAAGACAACACGAGCGCTGTAGCAAACCCAACCAAGCCAACGAGCGTCGAGGCGACCGTCCACGACTTCAGGGTTTCGGCTTCGCTCAGGTGCAGGTAGCGACTGACGAGCCAGAAGCCAGAGTCGTTGACGTGTGAGCAGGCGGTTGCGCCGGAGGCAATAGCGACCACGACCAAGGCGACCTGTTGCGGTGGGAGTCCGGCTGCACTCACGACGGGAGCCGCGAGACCTGCGGCCGTAATCATAGCGACGGTTGCGGACCCTTGGGCCAAGCGCAGAATGAGTGCGACAAGGAATCCGAAGACCAGCGGCGACAAACTAGCAGCCCCAATGGTATCGGCGAGATGCGCACCAGCACCAGAGTCGACCAGCACTTGTTTGAACACACCGCCTGCCCCGGTCACGAGTACGACAATACCAGCAGGCTCTAACGCACGCACCATGATGTCGTGCATGTCGCTGGCGGCTACGCCCCGCCGGATGCCAAAGACGATGTAGCCATACAGGCACGCGAGCATCAGCGCCGCAAACGGGTGACCAATGAAGGCAATAATATCAGCCAGCAAACCTTCGCTGCCCCACTGTTTGGTGATGGTCGCAAGGAGGACAAGGACGAGTGGCAAGACGATGGCTGTCAGTGCAGGGACGAAGCCGACGGGATTGGCAATAGCATCAGGCTCATCCGTGGCGGCCTCGGCACCCACCGTGTTGTTTACACGAAGCCGTGGCAACAGCCAGCGTGCATACAACGGTCCGGCTACAAGCATTGCAGGCAGTCCTGCCAACACACCAAACAGAATCAGCCAACCGAGATCCGCACCGAGCAAGTCAGCTACGGTGATGGGACCCGGGGTTGGTGGGATGAACGCATGGGTCACGGCCAGTCCAGCGAGAAGCGGGAGTGCGAAGTAGAGCAGCGGCCGTCCACTGGAACGCCGCAGCCCGTAGAGGATCGGCGCGATGATGATGAAGGCTACATCGAAGAACACAGGAATGGCGATGAGGAAGCCAATCAGTCCCAGCGCCCAGACCGCGCGCTGCGTACCGAAGCGCTTGAGGATGACCTGCGCGATGGTTTGTACGCCACCCGACGCTTCGAGCATGGCCCCCAGCAGCGACCCGAGCCCCACTACCACGGCAACAAACCCAAGCGTGCCACCCATGCCCGCGCGCATCGCCTCGATCAGCGCTGTGGGTTCCATCCCCAGCAAGAATCCCGCTACGGTGCTCACGAGGAGCAACACCAGAAACGCAGGCCATTTGAAGCGTAATACCAGTACCAGCAGTAGGGCGATACTGAAGATGACGCCGAGGAGGGCAGAGGCGGCAGCAGACATGAGGGCAGCGAGGAACGTTAGAAGTCGCGACAAGATGCGAAATTCCTCGTTCGAAAGCTTAGGCGACCTGCATGCAGTTTGCGGTATCAGTACGTCGGCACGCTGGCGTCTACCTCGGCACTCCACGCGAGGGTGCCACCCTTGAGGTTAATGGCGTCGAACCCCGCCTCCCGAAGCAACGCAACAGCTTTGGCTGAGCGCTTCCCCGAACGGCAGTGCACGACCATCGTTTGCGTGCGATGGGCTTCGAGTTCATCAAGACGCTGCTGAAGTTCGCCGACGGGAATGAGCAGATCTGCATTGAGGGTAGCGATGGCATCTTCGTGGGGTTTGCGCACGTCGAGGAGGAAAGGGGCACTGTTGGCTAGGCGGGCGGCTTGGAAGGCGTGCACGGTCATTTCGGGTACGGCATCATCTGCATGATCCGATGCATTGGTAAGGCCACAGAACGCCTCATAATCGATAAGATGATGCAACGTACGGTTTGGCCCGCACACAGGGCATGTAGCCGATGGCTTAATCCGCAGGGTTCGGTAACTGGTATACAGTGTGTCGACCATAAGCAGCTTGCCGACAAGTGGCTCGCCAATGCCCAGAATCAGCTTGAGCACCTCGGTCGCTTGCAGCGTCCCAACCAGACCCGGCAAGACGCCAAGTACGCCAGCTTCCGCACACGACGGCACGCTACCCGGCGCCGGTGGAGTCGGGTGGAGGCAGCGGTAGCAGGGGCCACCGGGCATGCCGAATACGGATACCTGCCCTTCAAATCGGTAAATCGCACCGTATACATTCGGTATGCCCGTCAGCACAGCGGCGTCGTTCACCAGGTAACGTGTCGGAAAATTGTCGGAGCCATCCGCTACGATATCATACTGTCTCAAGAGATCGAGCGCATTCGCACTAGTCAGGCGGACCGGATGTGGTTCGACGATGACATGTGGGTTCAGGTCGCGTAGCCGTGCCACCGCCGATTCGATCTTCGGCGTGCCGACAGTTGCTGTCCCATGCAGGACTTGCCGCTGCAAGTTGGATGCATCGACCACGTCGAAGTCGACAATACCGATGCGGCCAACTCCAGCTGCGGCCAAGTAGAGGGCGAGCGGGGAGCCCAAACCGCCTGCGCCCACCAGGAGCACCGAGGCCGCTTTCAGCTTCTCTTGCCCTGCCTGCCCGACCTGTGGTAGCAACAGGTGGCGGCTGTAGCGACGGATTTCGTCGTGTGATAAGGACATGTATTTCGTTTCATAGTGAGCCAAGTCCATAAATTGAGTTCGCATCACCGTCCTTTGTTCCATCGTAGCCAAATACCATGCTCGTTCCGGCAAGGATGCTAACAGGCCAAGTGCGTTGGAAACGTGTGCAAGGATGGATGTAAAGCGTCTCTAATTAATTAATTAATTCTATCCATCGCTGGTCACGTCTCGTTGCATGTAGGGATTGAGGCGTGGCAGCGAATATGTTACAGCAGTTTACTTCGTGCTGGACGCGAACGGAATATTTTGGCTTGGAATTTCTGAATAGAAGTTTTCCGTTATGATTAGCCGTCTTGGTAGTCTTTGAACGAATACGTGGGGCATTTCCCCCACTTTAGCCCAATGGGGCTCAAAAAAGTAGGTTATCTGCCTACAGGCGCTTATTGGATGGACTTTTGTGTCGAGCCTCGTAACGTGCTCGGCTATGTGCAAGATGATCGTAGAGGCCGGGAGTACGGCATTTTCTTCTTCACCCCAAGAAATTTTAGCCTCATGCGGCGTTGCTTCTGGATTCTCTCTTGGATGTTGCTTTTTGCTATTTCAGCAAATGCACAGACGTTTCTCATCCAGCCTCCTACCGTTAATGTAGATGGACGTGAACGGGCGCGGGTGCTGTTTAAGCCGAGCGATACCGTCAACCTTACGTGGTCGAAGCCTTTGGCGAATGCGTCCTTGCGCATTGGCTCCGCGCCGGGGCAGTATGATCTGGCCTCCGTTCCACTAAGCGGGACGACGGGAAGCTTTTCGCCCGGAGCACTTGGGCTAGGAACCGGTGTGTACTATGGCGTCATTACCACTTCCAGTGCGACGACACTCGCGGGCATCCAAGCCGATACAGGTGCTGACTTTTCGCCGGAGATACCCCTAGCGGTCGAGTCGCAGACGGCCCCTGCCATTACGGCACCGCGTGGGCAGATCGACAATGCTACCCCGACGTTCTCATGGAACTCTGTTCCGGGTGTGCCAGCCTATGTGGTTGTAGTTTCAAGTACGCCTTTCTCGATCTCGCGCGATGAAAATGATGAGCTTGTCATCGAAGGCGCTAACATTATCTGGCAGTACTTGACCACAGAAACATCTGCGCCATACGGTGCCATCAATAGCAGTAGTCCATTTCCTGACTTTGGAGCACCGCCACCGCTACAGCCGAATCGTGAGTACAATTTCACGGTGCTCAACATGTACAGCGAGGTCGAACTGGCCTTTCTCAGCGAGGTGTTTGGTACCATCGTCGGTTTTACCTACGAAGCTGATAATGTATTGCCCGCGCCTCAGATCACCGCTCCTGCTGCTGATGCTGTGATTCCGGGTGACCCAACAATCACATTCTCGTGGGATGCCGTCGACGGGGCTGCGAACTACCAGTTCTTTATGTATGAGCGCGTGCGTGATGGGCAGACAGTTATCGAGTTGCCCATTTTTAATACGACGACCACCAACACGGTCCTCGACTTTTCAGCGCGGTCGCTGTTGAGCCGAGGCGAGTACGTTTGGTATGTGATTCCGAATGACGCAGAGGGCGCAGGTACGGAGAGCGAGCGCCGGGTGTTCACGTACGAAGTGCCCATGGCACGCTTCGCCTACTCGACCCGCACGACCGACGATAATGACCTGATTGGTGTCTCTGTAACCGTGCGCTCCCTCGACGGCGGCCCGAATGTAACGACCCCGTTTGTCAACCCTGATTTTCCTGCATTGGACGATAGCCTCGTCGTTGGGCGCTACGAATTTATGGCAACCAAAGCACAATACGCGGACACCTCGGTTGTCGCTGATCTGGTACAAGGTGCGAACAACAACTTCGCGATTCGGATGCGTCCCTTGCCATCGCGTATTAGCGGCACCGTTGTCGATGAAACGGGGGCGGCGATTAATAGGGCGACGGTTACGTTGATAAATAGTGCAACAGGAAGTGTTGTGAGCGCTATTTCCAACAGTGTTGGTGACTTCAGCGCTGACTTGCAAAATGGCACGTATACCGTTGCGGCTTCGTTGGCAGGTTATATAGGAAGTACCCCGCGCGTTGTGAGTGTTGAACCGAATGCGCAGACGACGTTGGCGACCCCGCTGGTCTTAACAAATGACGCAGTCTCCGTTTCGGGTAAGGCCGTGAACTCCAGCGGCGATCCGGTGCAGTTGGCTACGGTGACCGCAACCGACGGCGTTACAACGCAAGAGACCATCACGAATGGGAGCGGGGACTACACGTTCGTGCTCTCGTCAGGTGCGTGGACGCTGACCGCGAGCAAAGACGGATTCGTCGCCGCTGCGCCGCAGACCTTAACCTTGGCGGCAGGCGACAATGTGCAGAACCAGAACGTCGTTTTGCAAGAGCGCGCTAACCAAGTGACGGGGACCGTGTTTGAGGTGATTACGCAGGCTACAGGTCAAGTTGACCGCGCCGCGTTTGAAGATGCGACCGTTGTAGCGACACCCAACTCAGGGGCGATTGTAACAACGCAGCCCGACGCTATTGGGCAATACACGCTCAACCTACCGCAAGGCACATGGCGCATCGAGGCCCAAGCGGACGGTTATGGTCCATTTGGGACGGCCGATGTGCAAGTGAGCCTCGGTGTGGGGCAGAATGTCAACGGGGTTGATTTCGAACTCACACCCAATAGCAGCAGCATTTCGGGGCGTGTAACCTTGCCAGATGGCACGGGCGTAGAGGGCGCTCGTGTCTCGATAGAGGATATTGGCGAGGCATTTACCTCCTCTTCGGGAGACTTTACCCTAAGTGTATCGCCGGGCGTGCATGAGGTTCAGGTTGCGCTGGCTGGCTTCGTTGCCCCTGCAGCCCGTACGGTCGCTGTCGCCTCCGGCGATGCGATCACCGACATCAACTTCACGCTGTTGCCAAACGCTGGGGTCATTGCAGGGCAGGTCTCGAATGAAGGCAATGCTATTGTGGATGCCGAGGTGACGGCGATGAGCGGTGGCGGCGACGCGATCACGACGCAGACGGCCGGTGACGGAACCTATACGCTTAGTGTGCCGAGTGGTACATGGGAGTTGACGGCGTTCAAAGACGGCTTTGCCACACCCGCTGCGCGTTCGGTAACGGTTGGCGCTGGGCAGACCAGCACAGGCAACAACTTCAGTCTGGTAACCAATACGGTGCTGTTCGAAGGCAGCGTGACGGATGGCACCACACCTGTGCGTAGTGCGAATGTTGCCATCACGAATACGGTTTCCGGGCAAACCCAAACCACACTGACCCGCGCGGATGGTGGGTTTACGCTTACCTTGATGCCAGAGACGGCCTATACTATCACGCTCTCCAAGGCGGGTTCGCTGACAACAAGTGCATCGTTAACAACCCCAAGTGCTGGGCAAAACGTTACGCAAACCTTCGTCCTCGCGCCAAGCCCTGCTACGTTGCAGGGGGCTATTTTAGATAACGCAGGACGGCCTATTGCTGGCGGAAGCCTTGCTGTGCAGCAACAGGGGCAAGTTGTGGCGACAGCCAACACGACGGCTTCGGGGACCTTCTCCGTTGATGTGCAAGCTGGGACATGGACGTTGGTGGCTACTGCCCCTGGTTTCGCTGAAGCACAACAGGCTGTGACGGTCGAACTCGGACAGACGCTCGACGGTTTAGTCTTTAACCTGACCGAAGCCTTCGCTTCGCTGCGTGGCACCGTCACCGACGAAACCGACGTACCCATTGCCGATGCACTTGTTACGGCTACAGGTGCAATCAGTGGTACCTCAGCCCGGACTGCCGCAGATGGGACGTGGTTCATTACAGGGTTGGTGGCAGGTAACTTCACAGTCGGTATCGAAGCCACAGGCTTTGCAACGTACACCGAGAGCCTCTCGCTTGCGGCTGGGGAGACACAGACCACCGATGTTCGTCTATCCACACTCGGCGGTACCATCACAGGTACGGTAGCCGAAGATACTGGTGCGCCTGTCTCAAACGCTACGGTGACAGCGACCGAGTCGGCGAGCGGAGCCACCGTGACAACCGTGAGTGCAGCCGATGGCTCATGGCAATTAACGCCGCTTGCTTTGGGTGCGTGGACCGTTAGTGCCAGCCGCTCGGGCTTCACGAGCACTGCAACGGCGAGCGTCACGCTTACAGCAGAGCAGCCTACAGCCATCGCGAATCTAAATGATCTCCAACGCAACGGGAGTGCGCTGGTCGGGACGATTCGCGATGCCTCCAACGACGAAGGTTTGCTCAATGTTGAGGTAACCGCGACCGGACCCGCGGGCTCGGGCACGGCGACTACAGATACCGGGGGGAATTATCGGATCGAGGGCTTGGCTGCGGGTACTTACACCGTAGCTGCCGCGCGCGCAGACTACAGCGCAACCGCGACGAGTGCGACGCTGGCACGCGATGCGACGGAGACGGTGGATCTTAGCCTCGCACCCAACAACGGTACGATCCGTGGCCGCGTCGTCGATGGCCAAGGGCAAACGCTGCCGTTCACAGTAACCGTACGCGCCTCATTTGAAGGCGACCGCCTAACGACGACAACCGACGAAGCGGGGGCATTCCAGTTCGATGGCGTTGATCCAACACGCGTCTATGCAGTGCAGACCGACATCTTCCGCGAAGGGTATACCAACGCACGAACAGAGGCCACTTTCTCTAGTGGGACTGTCGTCGACTTGGGTACGCTAGCTGTGCAGGTTAATACCTCGGCAATCCGGGGCGATGTCGGGACATCTGGTGCGACTGTGCAGATTATCGAGGCGAGCACAGATGCTGTGACGCGTGTCGTGACCTCGCAATCGGATGGCACCTATGCAGCGACACTCTTGCCTGCCGGCACCTATCGGGTGCAGCCCTCAAAAGTAGGCTTTACCTTTAACCCGGCCACACGTACGGTGACAGTCGCCAGCGGTGCAGAACAGACCGCAACGTTCACGGCAAGTTCGAGCATCGCGACCTTGGCCGTTACCGTGCAGGATGCCTCTGGCGCAGCGGCGGCAGGCGCTACGGTGCGCGTCGCCAGTACCGACAACGCTGTCATTCAAAGTGCCGCGACCAATGACAGCGGCGTAGCTTCGTTCCCAGCCTTGACCGGTGGTAAGACATACGTCGTACAGGTCACGCAAGATGGTTTCACAGCTGATCCCGCCAGCCGCACGTTGACGTTGCAGGTTGGGCAGGAGGCCAGCGCGAGCTTCACGCTCCGCCTCAGTGATGCGAGCATCAGCGGGATTGTACGAAATGGCAATGTCCTTCGCGATGCCACGGTTACGGCGCGCCGGGCGAGCACCGGACGTGCATTTACGACAACGAGCGCCAGCAACGGCAGCTACACGCTGAGCGGCTTGCCTGCCGGCGACTACGAAGTGATTGCTACGCGGTCGGGCTTTGCCTCCGATACGCAAAACGTGACGCTGGCGGCGAGCGAACAACGCAGCGGGGTAGACTTCACGCTTGTGCCGTTCAACGTGCGCTTGGAAGGCCGCGTGGTTTTCCAGGGCCAGGGTGTATCGGGCTTGGAGGTAACCGCCACGTCAGCTCAGGCACGTTTGACGACTGCAACGTCGTCTTCTGGCTTCTTCGTCTTCGAAACGGCTCCTATTTCGGAAGCAACGGATGCGGTGACGAGCTATCAAGTCCGCATCACGGGCGCGGATATTGCCACCCAAACACTCTTGGTGGATATCCAACGGGACCAAGCTGGCAGTACCATCCGCATTCCAGATGTTGTGCTGCCGAGTGGGCAGATCACGCTGACGTTTACGGACGGCGTCGATCCGCTGGCGGGTGTGGCTGTCTCGCTAGCACGGCCCAATGGTACCACGCGCACCGCTACGACGGGGGCCTCTGGGCAGTTTGCTTCGGCTGCAACCTTGGCTGCGGGCACGTACCGCGCCACGGCGAACAAACCGGGCTACCTGCGTCCATCCAGTGCCGCCCTGAGCTTTACGCTGACGGGCAACGAGGAGCAGCGCACCGAGACGATCGCGATACCGTACGAGCATACGCCACCCACAGACGTAGCGGCTGGACGCGATGCAGCGGTTAGCGTACGCTTTCGTCGCGGGTACAACCCCGGCGTTGGGCAGGGGACGACCGCGACCTTGTTCTACCGCCGCGCTTCGGCTGCGAACTTTACGACGGTGAGCATGACGCGGCAGGATACGCTCTTTGTGGGTACCTTGCCCGCCCAGTTCGCCTTAGAGCCGCTTACCTACTTCATCGAAGTGGATGACGCGGCGCAGGGTATCCTCTACAACACCGTCCAGGACACCATTGAGCCGAGTGCAGAAGGCATCCCTACGTCGATTGTGGTGACGCCTGCCATTTCGGGGCAGCGGTTGCGGGCTGGCGAGACATACGCCGTTTCGCTCGACCTCCGGGATGGCATCGGCAAGTCGCTCCTAGAAGATGGAACGATCACTGAGCTTGGTGCTACGGCCTCAGATGCAGCGTTGACCGTCGACCAGCCTTCGGCGACGACATTGAACTTCACCGCAGGTGCTGCGGGCGCGTATACGCTGACCGTGACAGCGCGTCAAAGTGGCGTCACGGTGACGAGGCGCGTCACATTCACA
>CAYYHN010000066.1:0-11281 GCA_964471245.1 uncultured Rhodothermaceae bacterium
CCTTGCAGTGTCGACGACGAATAGTTCTGGAGCGCGCCGATGCCAAAGCGCGAGTAGATGGAACCATCGGTGCTGCCTTGGGCCAGCGCAGCGGACGGCGTGCCGAGCAGGCCGCTAAGCAGCAGCAGGCCCGTCAGGAGTGCGAAGAGAGAAGAACGAGACATCAGCATACAGCGGATAAGAGAAAAAGCGGAGCGAGGCAAGCCGCAGCGCCATCGGCGTCATGCAGCGCGCAAACGTTACTCGGTGGGCGTGATGGTCAGTACCAGCGTGGGGCCGTCAGGGCTGTCGGCGATGATGCGGTCGAAGAAGAGCACGTCGAGGGTGTTGAGGCTGCTTGGGATGGCGAGCAGGTATTCCTCGAACGTGTCGGTGCCCAAGAGCGTCCGCTGGATGGCGCGCTGAATGCTGGCATCCGTAAACGTGAGCGTCCCGTCTTCGTCAGGTGCAATCTCTTCGATGAGTTGCGGGTCGCTGTCCTCCACCACGGCAAACAGCCCCACCCGCTCTAGCTGCGGGCGAACAAAGTTGGCGGGCAAATCGGCTGTCCGCATCGCATCATCCAGCGGAAAACGCATCACGGCGCGGTTGACGGGGTTGGCGCCCAAGTTGGCCGCGTCGAGGTCGAACGACACGGCAACACCGCTGCTTAGGCCATCACGCAAAACGGGTACATCAATGGAGGTACTGCCTTCGTTGCGGATTGAGGTGACGGTCTGAACCACACCATAGCGCTCCAATTCACCGCCCGAGGTGATCTCGATGCCGGTGTTTGTCGTCTCAAAGCCAATGACCGCATTGCCCGATCCATCGGCCACTTCGAAGGCAATCCCGAAGAAGTCCTCGATGAAGTTCTCCCCCCGCAGCAAGTCGCTTTGCCGGGTAATCCAGTCTTGCGGCATCGTCACATTAATCAGCGTATCCGTTGCGGCAAACGAGATCGTTGTAATCAGGTCGCTGGTCGTAATTGTCGTGTCTGCGCCGACACCGAGTTCGTCCCAACTTGTGGGAATGTCGCGAAGGTTGAGCGAGATCGTGGCAGTCGTATCACCGTAAACATAGTTAGGGCGTAGCACCAAAACGACTTCGTTGATGGGGCCAGTACGGAATTCGTCTGGGACATCAGTTGGTGCAGTGAAATCGAAGTAGCCCGTCGCCGTGTAGGTACCAAGGAGTGGATCGGTGACGCGGCCGGCAAGGATACGTGGCATATTGCCTGTGATGTCCGTGCGCTCCGTTGCCGCTAGGCTCGTTGGGGTGACGTTTACGACGAAGGGGTCGCCGCTTTGCTCTTCAATGAGGTCGATGCCCACGGTTGTGGCATCTTCGGAGCAAGCCGCGAGAAAAAGCAAGCTACCACAGAGGGCAGCCAGAGACAGCAAACGGTTCATACAGCGATAACGTTCGAGAGAAAAAGCCACCGGTGGGGCAGCGTGGCGCACAGGTAGAGATGAGCGATGGGGCACATCCCATGCGTATCCACCAACGGACGAGGTCGCCCCTTTCGTATGTCCGTCCAAGGAAAGCCTTCACATGGCGGACTTCAGGCCAAACAAATTCTAAAGGTAATGGCCTAAAAGGACGCGCAAACGAGAAAAACGCGGGTTTACGATGAGGGTTTCGTGAGAATTGGGGCAAAAGCCTTGGGCGTAGGTAACCTAGGTTGGCTTTACTTGGGTTGAATCGACGTGTCGAGTAGTCTATGAGACGAAGACGATCCTTGCAGACGAGGTATTCTGCCGCGCCTCTTCGATTCTTGGTCGCTTCGATTCTTCGTTTCCACGCTCAGACATCATGCGTCCCAGCTTTACAAAGGCAAGACCCTCCCTTATCCAAAAAAAGCGAGGGTGCGCCGCCGTGGAAGCGGGCACCCTCGCGGGTATGGCGTTCAGGTGGACGGTATTGGGCTAGACCGGTACCCCGACCATCTGGTCATAGAATTGCGTGGCGAATGCATGGCGTGCTTCGGCCTCTTCAGGTAGCTGCGGCGTAGCCGGGTCCTCTGGCGTGAGGAAGTGCGGGTAGAGCACCGCATCGGCAAAGTCGAGCCCGACGTGCACCGGCTGCTGACCCACGACGCGCGGGTCGTGGACGACATCGAGTGTCGTAGCAGCGGTTTCAGTCAGGCTGGCTTCGAAGTCCACGAAGTCAGGCGTGTACACGACTTTTGCGTCTTCAAAGAGCGGGTCGTTGGCGTACTGGGTGCGGAGCAGCATCGGCACCATGCCGCTCATCCAGCCAAACGCATGGACGACATCGGGCTTCCAGCCCAACTTGCGGATGGTTTCGAGCACCGAACGGCCGAAGAACAACGCACGCTCCGCGTTATCGGCAAAGAGCTTGCCTTCGCGGGTTGCGTAGATGCCTTTGCGCTTGAACAGCTTGGCGTTGTCCATGAAGTACACCTGCAAGCGAATCCCCGGAATGGAGGCAACTTTGACTTTAAGTGTTTCAGGACCTTCGGACGAGGGGATTTCTGCGCCTGAGAGGCGGATAACTTCGTGTAAGCGGTTACGGCGTTCGCTGATAATGCCGTAGCGCGGGGTCATGATGCGTGTTTCAAACCCTTCGGTTTCATGTATTTGCTCAGGCAACGCACGCACCAGATGCGCTGTCTGGGATTTCTTAGTAAAAGGGGCAACCTCGCCGGAGACATAGAGGATCCTCATCGCATTCGCCATACGTCTGGTGGTGTAAGTTAGGAAAGGAGTGTGGTGGACGGGGTGCAATAGACGCGTACGCCGGGGGCGGGAGACGCAGGGAGGCCTTCGAAGGACCAGAAGAGGCGACAGTATCGTGGCATCAAATATCCGGACAAGCAGGACGTCTATTGCAGACGTTGCACGGGCAAAGACAGGGTGCAAACTAGCCTTATAATTTAAGGATATATGGGCTCCCAGTCAAGTTAAAACAGCTTGTAAATCGGGTGGCGTATAGCTAAACTGATGCGCTTGGTGCCTCGTGAGGTGCCGTTGATGACACCTTACCTGCACGGATACACGCCAGAGCGAAATGCAGCACGCGCTTCAACCGTCTATGCAACCTGCCCACCATTACTTGATACGTATGTCAACTCGATTTTTGCGCTCGCGCCAGCACCTTGTCGTGGCTGTGGTGTTTTTTAGCTTATTTGCGACCGCTTGTACGGGGTCTCGTACGGTGGCAGACATGGACCGCACGGGGCACGTCCAGCATGTAGTGCTCTGCTGGCTCAAAACACCCGGCGACGCCGAGGCCATCGCCGCCATCGCCGAAGCTTCCGAGGCGCTGATGTCAATCCCCGGCGTCTTGCGCGTAGAGACCGGCACCGCGCTGGCAAGCGAACGCTCCGTGGTTGACGACAGCTTCGACATCGGCATCGTCTTCACCCTCGAAAGCGCCGAAGCTTTGCAAGGCTACCTCGTCCACCCCGACCACGTTGCTGCCTCCCGTGATGTCTTGGGCCCACTCGTCGAGCGCGTCGTCATCTACGACATCGAACGCACGTACTGAGTAAACACAGTGCGATTTTTCCTTTTGATCGCGTGTTGGTTGCCGCTGGTCGCAAAAGATTGGGGGAAATGAAGGTCTGGGTGTAGTTTTGCACAAATCGCTTGTCGCTCACGCCTGTGTCTCAAGATGCGCTACTCATTTTCCTGTTACATTTTGTTGGGTGCACTGCTGCTGCCCGCATGTACAACCGATGCGCCATCGGCACACGTATCCTCTGAAGCATGGATTGTCTTTTCTTCGGGGCGTACGGGGGACGGCGATCTCTACGCCTTGCATCCTACGACAGGAGAGGCCGTGCAACTTACCACGGCGACGATGGGCGAAGGTGGCGTACGCTATGATGCTGCTCGAAGTCGCGTAATCTTCCAGCGGTTTGAACCTGACAGCACCATACTTGGCACACTGGAACACGACCTTTTCGCTGATCCCAGTGGAGATGTCGCGCCAGCATGGGCACCCACAGGCGACCGCATCGTCTATGCAGACACACACGACGGCAATCTCTATCTGGCAGCCTCAGATGGGACCGATATCGTGCGCTTGACGGATACGGAGGCCGTCGACCGTTACCCAACGTGGAGCCCCGATGGGCAGCAGATTGCATTTGCGCGGCGGCTCGAAACGGGTTGGGACCTCCATACGATCGACCTACGCACGGAACCGCCCAAGCTCACGCGCCGCACCACCAATGGTGTGTATGTGGGGCACCCCGCTTGGTCGCCCGATGGCCAGCGCTTAGCGTTCGATATGTTCTATGATGGGCAAGCTGAAATTGCCGTACTCGATCTGGCCACAGGAGTACTTACACGCCTGACAGAGCGCGATGGTAACGACCTTATACCCGCTTGGTCACCTGATGGCACACGTATCGCGTTTGGCGGGGAGCCAGCAGGGAGTGGAAACTGGGACCTCTGGGAAATTGACGTTGCTACCCGGGTCCTGCGTCGTTTGACCGAGGATCCTGCCTTCGATGGTGGCCCAGTCTATGTTCCGGCATCGGTGCTTGGGCAAGAATAGGCGGCATTACGAAGATCTCGCTGATGGGGATCGAAGCTAGTGGATTACCGTAGGGTAACGACGCATTTTTATTTCTGGCAAACGAATAGAAACCCTAATGGCAGTAGCCAAAGCAGGCGACAATGTCGCCATCCACTATACTGGTACCCTGAGCGATGGTACCGTCTTCGATAGCTCAGAAGGCCGTGCGCCTCTAGAATTTCGCCTTGGTTCTGGCCAAGTGATTCCTGGCTTCGACACCGGTGTGACGGGCATGGAGGTTGGCGAGCGCAAGACCATCAACATTCCTGCAGCCCAAGCCTACGGGCCATACCGCGATGATCAGGTGTTGGCTGTAGATCGCAGCATGTTTCCGCCGGATGCCAATCCCCAAGTTGGCGAACAATTCCAAGTGCAGCAGCAGGGTGGCGGTGCAGTTGTCGTTACCGTAAAGTCGATTCAAGGTGATACGATTCTGCTCGACGCCAATCACGCCCTAGCAGGCAAAGATCTAACCTTTGCGCTTGAACTGGTGTCGATCAACTAGCACTAGCTTGCACGACATTAAGGATCATAAGGCTGCTTCGGATTGCTTCCGGAGCAGCCTTTTTTTGCAGATTAGCTTTCACTTGATTGAGAGGGAGCGTCATCTTCTGCGGGGACGTCGAGGCCGCGGATGGTGCGAAGGTATTGCCGCGTTGTTTCTGGTTGACGATGGCCGAGGGCCGCTTGCACGCGCTCGAAGTCGCCTGTTTGTTCAAAGAGGAAGCGTGCAAAGGTATGGCGAGCATTGTGCAGGGTAAGTGGCGCGCTTAGGCCTAGGGTGGCCTGCACGGCACGTAGGCGACTGTTCAATTGGCGTATGACGACGTTAAGGCGGGTATCTGTATCAGTAGGCAGTTCAGAGTGCGATGCCAGATCCATATATGGGAAGACGAAGCGCGAAGCAGCTTGGCGTGGGCTGTAAGGGTCGAGTAGGAGCCGCATCGTGCGGTTGATCTTGATCTTACGCCGTACTTCGGTTTGGTAGGCCGTGTAAGTTAGCGTGCCATCAGCAAGGTCGCTCCACTGCAAAAGCAAGACATCTTCGCAGCGCATACCATTGGCATAAAGACTAAAAAGCCAAATAGTGCGGGCGTTGTACTTAAGCGTACCGGGCTTGAGATCAAGGGCACGCAGCCGCTGTACGTCTTGTCGGGAAAGCGCGTCTTTCATGACCGTATACTACACACGAGAAAAGTTTCGCGCGCGAAGTATACGGTATTTTTTAGGCGCTACGTATCAGATTGTAGGGGATGGAGAGACGTTTAGGCCGCATCGGCCAATTCGTGTTCGAGTTCGAGGCCGCGGATCAGGCTGAGATACAGAAATGTCGTCTCTGTTTTCTTGTGGCCGAGGGCTTTTTGTACCTGCTTTAGGTCTTTGGTCTGCTCGTAGACGAGTCGCGCATAGGTAGGGCGTGCACTTGCAAGTGTAAGGCGTGGTTTAATCAGTGCATCCTTGCGCAAGTATTTCAGCTCTTTGTTGAGCTCTTTGATGACAAACTTAAGGCGTTCATCAAGAGCCTCTGGCAATGTGTGGTTGCCTAAGCGGTCGAGGAAAGGGAAAACATAGGAGGTGGCGTTTTGAAAGCGTTTGGCATAGCGCGACAGCAACTTGTGCAGTTTGGGCGTCATCCGAAGGTGACGACGTTGCCGCGAGCGATATTCTACAAAGGACAGGGATTCGTTGGTAATGCTACCCCATTTGAGTAAGAGGATATCTTCGGGGTGCATGCCCTTCGCGAATAGGCTGAAGAGCCAGATGTTACGGGCATCGAAGGCAATACTGTTTACATCCAAACGCAGGGCCCGTAGGCCTTGCACGTCGCTGTTCGAGAGTGAGTCTTTGAGTGAGGTATTTTCCACGAACTTCGTTGCTTGTGGTTCACAAAAGCTCCTGCACGCCATCCTCGACAGGAACTGGCCACACCATCGGGCACGTCCATATATATTTGTTAATAGAAATCATCGACTATTTTGCGGAAGTGTTAAGCTTAAATGGGTGGAGACGAGGAAAGCATCGTAAAATTGGGATTGTGTGGAATGAAAACTGACATGAGGGTGTCTAACTTGCACAACCAACCTTAATGCAGGCCGTGCCCTTGGCTGTTCGATGGCTTACGCTGCGTCCGTTTGTACTCTCTCTCGCATGAACATCATGCCGAATCCGTCCGCTGAGACTGATAAGCAGTTGCTAGCGCAAGCCCGTACGGGTGATGCACGGGCGTTTCGCATGCTGGTTGAGCGATATGAAGGCAAGGTGGCTGCGACTGTTGTCGGGATGCTTGGCCCCGGGCCCGAAGCTGACGATGTCGGCCAAGAAACCTTTATTCGGTTTTACCGGTCGATTGACAAGTTTCGAGGCGATGCTGCATTGGGTACCTACCTGACCCGTATCGCTATCAACCAGTCGCTGAAAGCGTTGCAGCGCCGCAAGACGTGGCGGCAACGGTTCCTGCGCAGCGATGATGTCGATACGCCGTTGCCTGACCCTGCTGTAGAGGGCGACCGTGACCTCGAATCGCAGGAGCGTAAGGTGTTGGTGCAGGCTGCGTTGCAGCGCCTGAAGCCAGAACAGCGCGCTGTGGTTGTACTTCGGATGATGGAAGGCTATTCGACTAACGAGACTGCCGACTTGTTAGGCATCCGGCCGGGTACGGTGATGTCGCGTCTCTCGCGCGCCCTCGCTCGCCTGCAAACGATATTGGGGCCCACGTTGGCCCTATCAGATGATACGCCATAAACCAACGCGCGGCCCCCGCGCACCCAGAGTCATGACGCCACGCGATCAGGATCTGCTTCTTCGTTTTCTGGAAGGCACCCTTGCCCAAGGCGAGGCCGAGGCTGTTCAGCAGCGCTTGCGCACCGACCCTGCGTTCCGACAAGCGCACGATGCCCAAGCCGTGCTGTACAGGCATCTCAGCGAGGCCCGCGCCGATAGCTTTGCTCCGTATTTTGCTGATCGAGTGATGCGAGGGTTGACCCCAACTCGCGAAACCGCACCAGCCGGGTACGAGTCGCTCCAGTGGGTGTTTGCGCGGCTGGCGTTGGCTTGTTTGCTTGTGGTGGCTCTGCTGGGCACACTCAATGTGCGCGACTACGGGGACTTCGACGTGACTACCTCGATTGTCGAAACGGCGTTTGCGCTACCCTCGGCTACGCTTGAAGATGCGATGCTCTATACCGAGTTCACCGTTGAAGACGGAGACCTACCATGAACACCCGCCTGAAATCGGCTGCCTTGCTCATCGTTACCCTCATGCTGGGAATGGTGCTTGGCGCACTTGTCAATGCACGCCTTGCTGATCAGCGTATCCAGCAGATCGGCGAATTGCGTTCGGCGCAAGGCTTCGTTCGTATGATGGAGCGTACCATTGAGCCCACTGACGCTGAACAGGCAGAGGCCGTGCGTGCTGTGCTGCGCGCAATGCAAGAGAAAATCCGTGCGCAGAACAATGCTCACCGCCGTGCTATCCGCGAGGTGATGCGATCCTCCCGTGCCGAATTGGACGCTCTCCTCACAGACGAGCAAATCAAACGCTTAGAAGAACGTCGTTTGACATGGCAGCGCGAACGGCGCGATGGACGTGACGGCCCACCCCACCGCCGTCAGCAACGCCGCCCACCGCCGCCTGACTCAACCCAAAACTGAGCGAAAGTTGCTTTTACCACGCGCCTGCCTTCGAGCAGGCGTTTTTCGTAGTGCTTGCAACCAAGATTTATGCTTACGCATCAACACGGGTGCTTTGTTGAGTCAAGCCGTGGGCTTCGTGTTGCAGCGCGTTCTTGTACCACCACGCTACAACACGTGTTGTCCACGAAAACGAACAGCTTATCGGTATTTTGAACGCGATTAATACCAGTTCGCGCTACGGAGCGTTTTTTGCTAACTTGGCACCGTACAAAAGCAAGGCGGTGCCAATTATGTTCAAACGAATCGTGCTGATCGGGATGATGCTGGGGATGACCACATGGCATGGGGCGGCGCAGGATGTGCGTCCGCTCGATCGTGTGGCTGTCGCGTTTGAGCGAGGCGACGTGCAGATGTTACTCGACGATGCAGCTAGTCGAGTTGAGGTGGGGATCTACGAGGAAAGCCAACTTTACAGTCGGGCGCAGGCACGGTTCGTTTTACAAGCCTTTTTTGATAAGCACCCGCCGGAGCGATTTAGCTTGCACGACACATCGAAGACCAGTCGCGGTTGGTTTGGTGAAGGACGCTATTGGTTTCAGGGGAAGGCCGAACCTGTGCGTGTTTACTTTCGGTTACGCAAACAGGGTACGGCGTGGGAATTGCGCGAACTGCTGATCGAATACGACGCCTGACGCTGAATTTCGCCCATGGTTGCTGTCTCCGACGCCAATATGTCTGCTTCGTCTCCGCGTCGCTTCCGTATCTATTACGTGGTGGGATTGGTACTGGCCGTCCTTGTACTATTGACGCACGCGCTGCTTGCCATCCAAGGCTTGCGCGATGATGCTGATGTAGCGCGCTCGGCGGTGGGGCCGATGAGCCGATGGGTATGATCACGGGCGACTTCGTGTTCGTGGGCGACCTCGGTCGTCCCGACTTGCTCGAATCGGCGGCGGGGCAGGCAGGAGCGATGGAGCCTTCGGCACGGACGCTATACCGCTCGGTGCAAGACTTCCTCGCACTGCCGGACTACTTGCAGGTGTGGCCTGCCCACGGCGCTGGCAGTGCCTGTGGCAAAGCGCTCGGTGCCGTACCTAAATCAAGCGTTGGCTACGAGCGTCGTTTCAATGCCTCGATCTTGGCAGCCTCCCGTGGCGAAGACGCCTTCGTGGAGGCCATCCTCGAAGGACAACCCGAGCCACCGATGTACTTCGCTCGAATGAAGCACGATAATAAGATGGGACCTGCCGTCTTAGGCGTGTTGCCTCAACCCAAACGCCTCAGTCCTGCCGAGCTTGGCGCACTCTCCGGCCGTACGGATGTCGCTGTCATTGATACGCGGCGCAATCGGATGGCGTTCATGAAGGGGCACTTGGCCAACTCACTCTATGCGCCGTTCAACAAGACCTTCAACACGATTGTGGGCTCCTACGTGGAGGCTGGTATGCCGCTTTACCTGATCATCGACGAGGCAGATGTAGGGGAAGCGGTACGCGATCTGGTGCGTATTGGGCTGGACGACATTGTCGGTTATGCGATACCTGCCGACCTCGCCGCATGGGCCGAGGCGGGTGGCGAACTCGCACAGATCGAAGTAATAGACTTTGCTGAAGTGGCTGCACGCCGTACGGCTGGCGATAGCGTGTTCGATGTGCGTCGTCTTGCTGAGTTCAACGCAGGACACGTGCCGGGTGCGCAGAACATCGCCCACACGCGCCTGTGGGCCCGCCGTGACGAAGTGCCTGCCAATGAGACACTGCTTGTTCACTGCAAAAGCGGTGCACGCGCCTCTACAGCTGTGGCCTTGCTTGCGCGCCAAGGCCATACGGTGGCGCTTGTCAATGACGCCTTTGCCGTTTGGGCAGCAAAAGAGGAGGTGGCTACAGGGGCAGAGGCGCTGCCTGCCTAGAGATATACCAAGGTTGACTTGGACGGAAGAGTGCTAGATACGTAATCTTGATGCAGTGTTCTGCCCGCCGTACCCTGTGCTTTGCTTGCCTTGAGCAAAGCACAGGGTACGGTTGTTGAGAGTGAAGGGCGTCGAAAACGACCAAGTTCATAGGTACGCCCGGTTCATCTTCTCAATATTTTGAAATCCGCTTGTCAGAAACGTGTAGGGGAAACTTGCACGTTCATTCTTGATATGAAGCCGTAGCTAGGCGCTACCTGTTGTCTTGTAACTGAAACGCCTATCTTCTCAGGAGGTGATCCCAACATCTTGTGAGAACCCTACCCAACCAAACGGAATCCCTACCCATATGAAAAATCAAGAACTTAACCGTCGCGACTTTTTGATGCGCGTTACCGCACTTGGTGCGTTAACTACCGGCTCGGGTGTACTGCTCTCCGCATGTGGCGGTGGTGAAAGCGAAACGGCAGCTCCAGCGGCAGAGCCGCAGGCTGCTGCACCCCAGCAAGCAGAAGGCTGCATGGATACCACGGGCCTAAGCGATCCTGAGATTGCTATGCGCACCAACTCGGCTTACGTTGACGTATCGCCGGATCCAGAGAAGCTCTGCTCGAATTGCGCGCTGTACACAGCTGCAGAGGCAGGTGCCAACTGTGGTGGCTGCCAAGTCATCAAAGGTCCCATCGCACCGGATGGCTACTGCAACCTCTGGGCAGCAATGCCCTCGACCTAAGTCGTGTCACGCACGCATTGTGCAGCGGCACAGCCTGTCCCGGGCTGTGCCGCTTTTTTGTGCACCACCGTCCGTCGTTTGCGATGGCACCCGAAGTGTTGTTCGCAAGAGCAGAACAGAAACGGTGCAAATAGCAGGTACAAAGCTCAATCTAGCCTTGGCCAACCAAAGAGGATAGCAGGTGGCCTGAAACTTGCCCGTAGGGAAACACGTGTGTAAGTGCGTACCTTGTGTATGCCATTTACCTGGTTCCCCGTTGTTGTTCTACCGTCCTCTCGCTTTTCATGCAAGACGTTGCCGACGCCCTTTATTCGTACCTGCTACAGGAATTTCCTGCTGATCGACCCTATACGGTCGCCGACCTCGATCAAGCACCGATGCCAATCCTGCTAGCGCATTACATCAAGCAGACGCTAGAGCGCCGCTATGCGCTGGAGATGAAGAACTGGCACGACGTGCGGTCCTCGTGGTTCGAT
>CAYYHN010000067.1:0-11259 GCA_964471245.1 uncultured Rhodothermaceae bacterium
CGTTCCAGCAAGTTCTTTTTCGCGGTATAAATCCACGAGTTGGGCTTCGAGATTGTGCACCTGTGTCGTCACCTCATAGGCGTCGAGGACGCCAAGCTGCGTATGTAGGTGTTCTTTCTCACCATACAGCTCTACGAGTTGGGCCTCGAGTGCCTTGACCTGTTCGATGGCGTCATCTGTCGAGTCTAGTCCGAGTTTGGAACTGAGGCGTTCCTTCTCGCCGTAGAGCTCTATAAGCTGTTCTTCGAGTGCCTTGACTTGGCCAATCGTATCATCAACTGAGTCAAGCCCGAGTTCGGAGTTGAGGCGTTCCTTCTCGCCATAGAGGTCGACCAGTTGCGCTTCGAGCGCCTTGACTTGATCGATGGCGTCATCGGTGGAGTCGAGTCCGAGGTCAGCATGGAGGCGCTCTTTTTCACTGTAGAGGTCGACTAGCTGTTCTTCGAGCGCCTTGACTTGATCGATGGCATCATCGGCTGAGTCGAGTCCGAGTTCAGTGTTAAGGCGCTCCTTTTCACCATAGAGGTCAACCAGCTGCGCTTCGAGTGCCTTGGCCTCTGCGACCGCCTCGACCGAGGAGTCGAGGCCGAGTTCAGAGCTAAGGCGTTCCTTCTCGCCATAGAGGTCAACCAATTGCGCTTCGAGTGCCTTGACCTGTTCGATGGCGTCATCTGTCGAGTCAAGTCCAAGTTCGAAGCTGAGGCGTTCCTTCTCGCCATAGAGGTCGACTAGTTGCGCTTCGAGGGCTTCTAGCTGCTCCACTACACCATCCAGCGAGTCGCTCCCGATGCGATTCAGGATGGTTTCGCGTTCGCCGTAGAGGTCACGCAGTTGTGCATCCATACTTTCGATACGGGCGACTGCATCTTCGGCTGAGGTAAAGCCGAATCGGGTATAGCCTTCCTTCTCGCCATAGAGGTCGACGAGTTGGGATTCAAGGCTCCGAATGGTGGCTTGCAAGCCGTCGATGCGTCCGTCGAGTTGAGCAAATCCACCCGATTGCTCTTCGCGTTCGCGGTAGAGCGCTACGAGTTGCGCTTCCATGCTTTTCACTTGCTGCCGCAGCCCATTGGTCTCGCTTTGCTGGGCACGAAGCTGTTCAAACTGCGTGCGCATCTGTGTGATCCGCTCCAGCAAGGCGGCGTCGGCTTGGTGCGTAGCTTCCCGGGCGTGGTGCGCCTTCAGGAAAGAAGCGAAATGCGTCTCGATCCGGTTTACTTGATGCTGCAAGGCGTGCAGGCTTTCAGCATGAGGCGGTGTAGCTTGCTCAGCTTCCAACCGATCCAGTCGTTGCGCAATGCGTTGCAACACGGTAGTGAGCATGCTCGTGTCGGTGGTATCGCGGTGTGCGACGGAAGGGCGGCCTAGACTGAATCCATCACCCGAAGTGGCTACATCCTTGGGTGCAGAAGAGGCGGATGCCATGGTGTTGGCTTCCATGATCTTCTGCACGTCCGCTGGCGAGCTATCCACATGATCTTCTACGTCGTGCAGAGATGAGCGAAGGTGCTGCATCGAATCTTGCATTTCGCGAAACATCTGGCGAATGGCATGCATCGCAACCCGCTCTTCTGCATTGGTTGCATCGTCAGGTTGTAAGGACCAATCTTGAGGAGGCATGTCCGGGGTCATCGTCTTTGTACTTCTCGTTGCCCTCAGCGTACGCATGCTGTCATGCGTGCGTAAGGTCTAGAACTCATCGGCAAACTGGTTCAGTGGGTCCATCACGAACTCACCAATACGATTGATGTCATCCGTCTTGAGGAAAGGCTCAATGGAACCAATGAGCTCGCTAATGAGCGAATTGCGGAACTGCAGCGTGATGTCCGGAGCGCCCTTAGCAAAAATCTGATAGTTGAGCTGAGTGTTAATGGTCAGCCAGTAACACTTGAGTTCAATGTACTTGAGTGCCGTCGTCATCGCCCGATCTTCCGGGTCATCGATGACCAGTACGGCATCAAGAAATTGGTCGCGCGTCCGCTCGATCCAGCGGCGGGCTTCTTTGATCTTCGTCTTGGTGCCGTCCAGTTCAGCCCACGTCTCAAAGATCGAATTCCACTTGGCCTCAAGGGTGTTCTCCCCAAGTGCAGTCTGCAGATCGGTGACAAGATCCACCGCACCAGACGCCCCATCGCCCGCATACTTAGCAGCCTGAAGATCAGCGATGATGGTTTGCATCTCGCCCCAGATTCGCTGCATCTCAGTCCACTTGGCCTGAAGAATTTCAGGCATCTGTTCAAAATCATTCATGGTACGTATTCCTACCTCCAAGGTGAAAGGATAGATCGGTCAGCACAGTACTCGGTTACAGTGTAACCATGCCACCAACTCAGGCTTTTTTGGGCGCATTGGGTTGCACGTGAGATGCAAATGCAGATGCGGATATAACAAATTTATGCTATAATTAATGGCATTAAATCGTATTAATTATAAGCTAATCTGTTGGTAAAACATGTGGGTGGCACGCAGTCGGGTGCATGACGATTACTGTAATCGGCAAAGTTGAAACCACTTAAATCATTTAGGTGGGTTAGATTCCCGGAATTGAGAGGGTAGAACGGAATATGGGGAAATAACCCAATATTATATCGATCTTTTTTTAATTATAACCGATGTTGATCGTTTTAACTGAGGTTGGTTAAGGTGAGGTTCAGAGGGCATGGAACAGGATTTTCCGCATCGTAGGAAAGAAGTGAAGAACAAAGTAGTGTAGAAGTATAATGCGCTATCGTGATGTTGAAAAAATGAATCAAGTGGTAAAAAGATGGTGTTTTTCGCTTAAAAAAACACCATGCGTGACGATTCTGGTGAGTAGCACGCGTTTTCTGTCCCTCTAAAGATGCGCCCTCCGATCCTACCCGTGACGAGAATGGCATTGTCCTTGAGAAAAGGACCCGCGTGCGACCAACGCACACACACCCTCTTGAATCAAGAAGTACACGGAGGAAATACCATGGCTGTCGAAAAAACTGTTGCATCCAGCAGCCTCGCTGAAGTCGTCGACCGCATCCTTGACAAAGGCATCGTCGTCGATGCATACGTTCGCGTCTCGCTCGTTGGGATCGAACTGCTTGCCATTGAAGCCCGCGCCGTTGTGGCCGGTGTTGAGACGTACCTGAAGTACGCAGAAGCCGTTGGCCTGACGGCATCGGCCTAAAAGGGGCGGACTGACGCTATGCGGCGGAGGCCGGGCATCGGTCCGTGTCCTCCGCCCCGCCAGCCCCAGTCTTTGGTTCTCCTAATTAGTGGTTCACCTGTAGTATCTGAAGTACCATGTCAAACGCCGAACCCTTCTACTTTGCTGACCAGCTCTGCACATCAGTGCAAGCGCAACTTGATGTACTCCGCGTACATCGCCAAGCAAAAGGGGAAGTGGATGCAGAAGCACGCATTGCGTTTATGCAGGGCTTGCAGCGCGGCATTCGCACATTGTGTTCGGATGTGCAGGCACATTTGGCTGCAACGAGCCAGCAGCGCGCCGATCAAGCAGAAGCGGATCGTCAGAAACGCGCCACGTATGTGCAACGTGTACAGGATTTGGTCCACACCCTTTGCCGCGATACCAGTGATTGGGTAGGAGAGGTTCGCAAGGCTCGTGCTTTAGATGCCAGCGTGGAAGCTGAAAAGCGTGCAGCATTTACTGAAGCGATTGCCAACGACGTGCATGCTCTGCGTGCAGCTACCGAGCAGTGGGTGCTCGGCCAGCAGCAAGCGCGGTTGGCGCAAGATGAGCAGGATGAAGCCACACGTGCTGCCTTTGTTGGTCAGCTACGTTCCGATACCAACGCGCTGCGGAACGGTACCCAAAAATGGGTAGCTACAACACAGGCACGTCGGATAGAGCAAGCCGACCAAGACCGGGAAGCACGGCAGGATGAGGCGACCGCGTTGCGGGATGATGTAAAGGCCACACTGGCTACGCATCAACAAAACCGAGTCGCCGATGGTGAAGAAGACCGTGCTGCGCGCCAAGCGTTCCTACAGAGTACACGCGATGATTTGCGCGAACGATTGCGGTTACGCCCGCGTGCAGGTAGCAAAGCTGTGCCAGCAACTAAAGCGACCCCAGCGACCAAAGCCAAACCTAAAGCTGTTGCGATGCCAAAGAAGCGGGTACGGACCAAAACTGCCAAGCCTGCTGCAGAAGCAAAGCCGCGGACGCCGAAGAAAACGCGCAAGCCCAAGGTAGCTGCCAAACCAGTAGCTGCAACTGTATCAGCGTCAAAGCCTGCGCCTAAAAAGGCTATACCGATCAGCTTGCAGCGTATCCACGGCATTGGGCCAAGTACAGAGCGCTTGCTCCAAGGCGTGGGGGTTGCCGATGTCGCTGCACTCGCCGTGAGCGACCCCGGAGCGATCAATCAGGCTTTAGGTGAATACGCACGGCTCGTCAACGTCAATCGCTGGATCGAAGACGCACAAGGCTTACTCAAGTAAACCTGCTTTCAAAAAATGCGCACCTCGTGTTGCGCTCATTTTTTCCTCTACAATCTGCTAGATCGGATGCTAGGGGTGGCCCCTAGGCGAAACGACAGCCCGCCTGCCAGCCCTAGCACCAGACCCTCGCCAAACCGGATGGCGTTTCGCCAAAGCGCACCGCCAGAGTACCCAGAACCACATGCATCTTGGAAAACGAAAAATCCGCTCAGCCGGACGCGCCAGTGGCAGCATCGAAATCACGCTGCCGGTTGATCTGCACCCGCTAGAAGGGGTGAAATGTCAGATTGGTGTGCGCGACGGGGCGCGGCCAGAGATCGTGTTGCAGCCCGACTTGAGCGCCGCACACGATGTCTTCCGCACGCGCTGGGCACATCTGCGCCTTGGTCTTAGTGATGTGGATGATATTGGTGACTTTGCCCTGAGCCAGTTTGCCCTCTCGCTATTCCCGACGCGGTACTGGCGCGAACGTCCGCCGCTCGCGTATGTCGATGCATTGCATATAGCTGCCAACACTGAGGCACCGCACGCCATCGGTGACGCCCTTGCCCGTACCCTTGCCTTTTTGGGGATCGGGGCGGCGCATCGCCTTGGCCTCGATGGGCAACTCGCCGTGGCTTTCGGTGAGGCCATCGCCTTCTTGATGCTTGGCCTCTCGGCTGATCTCGGCTCAGACTTTGAGCGGAGCATGGCGCGCCGTGCCTTCTTTGGTCGCGAGCAGCCGACCCCACAACGCAAACCCTTGCATGCAGCTACATGGGAGGCGGCTCGGGCCGGTTTACAACGCGTCCATGAACAGTTTGCCCGTTGGGCTGATGCCCCCGCCCGCTACGAAGCCGACCGAACCACATGGTACCGGGGGATGGAATGGGAGCTTCGCACACATCACCATCCAAGCGGCTCTCGCCAAGCCGCGTAACTGCACGCCCACCTTTTTTATCCATCTTGATGCCAGAACCAACTATGGAAGCGCCAACCTCTGCACCGCGTGTCCCTGATGTCGTTACCGTGCGGCCCCGCCCCGGTTTTGTGTTGACGCCGTCGCTCGAAGAGCTAGCCAGTCGTGCGCTTGGCTACCTTGACACTGGTTTCCCGATCCACTTTCGTGGACCAGCCGGGACCGGCAAGACGACCCTCGCACTCCACGTCGCCAACCAGCTTGGGCGTCCAGTTTTGCTCGTCACCGGCGATGAGGCGCTGACTTCCGCCGACCTGATTGGTGGGCAGCACGGCTATCGCTATCGCAAGGTCGTCGACCGTTTCATCAGTACCGTACTCAAGTACGAGGAAGATGCCACCCAGCAGTGGGTTGATCAGCGATTGACCACGGCTTGCCGCCACGGCTACACGCTGGTCTACGACGAATTCACGCGCTCGCGTCCTGAGACGAATAATCCGTTCTTGACGGTGCTCGAAGAGCGCATCCTGACGCTGCCAGCAGCCAACCAGCGTGAGTCGTACGTAGCGGTCCATCCAGACTTCCGCGTCATCTTTACGAGCAACCCCGAGGAATACACGGGCGTCCACGCCTCACAGGACGCGCTGCTGGACCGTATGGTGACGATGGATCTTGGGTTTCAGGATGACGAGACCGAAGTGCGCATCACCGCTTCACGTGCGGGCATCGACACTGAAGACGCTCGTAAGATTGTACACTTAGTTCGTGCGTTTCGCCGCATCGACGACCATGACCGCCTCCCGACGCTGCGTGCTTGCATCATGCTGGCCCGCGTTGCGCAAACGCAAGGCATGGCGGTAAGTGCGGCCAACCCCATGTTCGAACAGGCATGCCTCGACATATTAGGCGCGAAGGCCCCCACAAGTCGCCAGCGCTTGCAGCAGCACGAGCAGATTCGAACGCTGGTACGCCAGCATTGCAGCGTCTTGGCTAAGGCCGCCTGACCCTTCTTCTCAGCCCGATCAACAGGAATTTGCCATGAGTATCCCTCCACGTGTGCGCGGTATGCGCGACATCAAGACCAGTTCGAACCTTATTGCGCAGTCCTCAAAAGGAGCGAAGGCACAGATCGTAAATCAGATTGCTCGGCTGGAGCACGAGCGCATGCGCTTAGAGCGCGAACTCCAGATGTGGCAGTCCAAGCAGGTTGAAGCTGAGACCCGGTTGGCGAACATTCAAGATCAGATTCAGGCCTACAAGAATATGGCGGATGGAGATACGATGGGAGATACAGCGTCGGAGGTTTCCATGCGGCCGCTTCATTTGACGAAGGCTGCTGAAGTCAACACTCGGCCCAATTCAGCCACTCTGAATCAAGGTGTCATCATCGAATACTAAGGCAGTGTGGGAAGTGTGAGAAGGTTGGGGAGACGTGGAAGTGCGGAAAAGGGCGCGTTTCAAGCAAGCACAAGCACCCCTCAAACTCCCCCAACCACCCGAACTCTCCATACTTCCCCAAGCACCCAAACAATCCATACTCCAAACTATGGCTGATAACCAGAAAAAAGACGGTGAAGACGGTATCCACATCGACCTCGGCCTAGGGCTAGGTGGGCTGTTTAAAGGACTCACGGACCTCGCGGGCCAACTGAGCAATCTGGCCGAGCAGGCCGAAGCCGCCACTTCGAAGGAAGGCACCATCAACTTCAAGGGGCTCGGCGATCGCGCCCAAGGGGTCTATGGATTCAGCATTCGCACCGCCTCAGGAGGTGGTACCCGCGTCGAGCCGTTTGGCAATATCCGCCGAACGGATGACGGCCCCGAAGTGGCCGCCGTACGCGAGCCTCTGGTCGATGTCTTTCACGAGAATGAAGAACTGCTACTCGTTGCCGAGTTGCCCGGCGTCAGCGCCGAGGAGATCGGCGTAGCCGTAGAAGGCGACATCCTCCAACTGACGACAACCGGTGAACGCAAATACGCCAAGGAAGTGCTGCTGGAACGTGCCATTGACCTGAGTGGCAAGCAGCAGACGTATACCAACGGCATCCTCGAAATCCGCCTGCCTTACGCCGAAGCGTAGCGCAGCGCCAATCCCAGCCAGAACCCAACCATGACCGATACACTCGCCCTCGACACGATGCCGCAGTATTTCTACGGCATCATCCGCTGCGACGACGACCGCACCTTTGCACCGCCGGGCATCGACCGGACGCAGGACACACCCGTACATGCGATTGCGCGGGACGGCCTTGCGGTCATCGTCAGCGATACGACCAAGACCGATTACGACAACACGCGCCGCAATATGGTCTCGCACACCCGTGTGTTGGAAGAGATTATGCGCGATTACCCGGTGCTGCCTGCGCGGTTCGGCACGGTGGCACCCAGCGAAAAGATGCTTGTTGAGCAGGTGCTGATGGGGCGACGTGCCGAACTCGAAGACAAAATGCATGTCATCGAAAACCGCATCGAACTCGGCGTCAAAGCGTTTTGGGAAGAAGGGCTCGTGTACAACGAGATCCTGAGCGAGTACGACAACATCCGTCGCCTGCGCGATAAGCTGCGCGGCAAAGCGCCCGAAGAAAGCTACTACGAGCGTATCCGATTGGGCGAACTCATCGAGGCTGCAGTCGAGGAGAAACGTGAGCAGGACAAGGCGCTGATTATGGAGGCGTTGCAGCCGTTGGCCGAGGATGTCAAGGCGAACGATATCATCACCGAGCGCCAGATCCTGAACGTGGCTTTCCTGATTGATACAGCCAATGAAGCCGCGTTTGATGCGGCGATCCAACAATTGGACGCCGCGCAGAACGGCCGTATCCAGTTCAAGTACGTTGGCCCGGTGCCTCCGTACAACTTCGTCAACATCAAGCTGTACATCTGATGGGCTTCTTACGGAATCTGCTCACCTTTCCTGTCTCCGGTCCGATCCACGGGACGACGTTTATCGCTCGTAAGATCTTGGAGCAAGCCGAGAACGAACTCTACGACCCTAACAAGGTCAAGCGCGGCTTGATGGAGTTGGAAGCGCGCTACGACATGGGCGAGATCGATGACGATGAATATGACCGCCTCGAAGCCGAACTCCTCCAGCGCCTGAAGATGATTCAGCAGCGGCGAATGGGGTAACGGCTCGGCTGTGCCTCGTGTGAGAGAGGGAAAAGACGTAAAGGACGTAAAGGACGTAAAGACGGAGTGTTGCCAAGCTACCTCATGCTACGTCCCCCAGTGTTAACAAACCCAAAGGCCAATGGCGAACGGCCAACGGCTCCAAACCACGTACCAACATGACTGGACCACAAATCGCTTTATCGGCGCGGGAGCAGTTGGAGATGCTCACGGGCTATAAGCCAGATGCTATCTCGGCGTTTGGGAAGAATGAAGATGGCGGCTGGAAGGTGACGATCGAGGTCATCGAGATGTCGCGCATCCCCGCGACGTCGGATGTGATGGCGACGTACGTCACGCAGCTCGACGGTGAAGGCAATCTGTTGGGCTACCAGCGGATCCGCCGCTACCACCGCGGGCAGGTCTTCGAAGAAGCCGCTTAGTCCTATGCAACGCGCCTCGCTGCAACATACCACCCCAGCCAGCGGCCTCGCCGATATCCTCGAACGCGTGCTCGACAAGGGCATCGTGATCGCAGGTGATATCAGCGTGTCCATCGCCGAGATCCAGTTGCTCAGCATCCGGGTCCGACTCCTCGTGGCCTCGGTCGATAAGGCCATGGAGATTGGCATCAACTGGTGGGAGAGCGACCCCTACTTGTCGTCGCGGCATCAGCAATTGCAGCAGAACCACGACCAACTGAAGCAAGCGATGACCCACGCGCATGCGTTGCAAGAGGAAAATCGCCAGCTCAAGGCCCGTCTGGAGCGGCTGGAGCAGCATCTGCTAGGTGCTGCTCGCCCAGTACAACCTGCAGCCCCACAAGCTGCCAACGCCTCGGCGGCTGTGACGCCTATCGTCCAAGGCCGCCCGCGCCCTACATCGAGTAGGGGCAGACCCAGTAGTAATGGCACCGCGGGCAGCAACGGCGTGTCACGGAAAGGGCCCTACCCGTTTTCGTCTTAAGGGCGTGTAGTTGGGGCTCGCTTGCGTCACACGATAAAGCTTTCTTGGTTCGCGTCTCGAACCACACACCTACCTCCGGTTATCCACAGAACGCCATAGCCACATGCCTCAACCCACCACGCTAACGATGCGCGTTGCCGAGGCGCGGACGCAGGATGTCGGCCGAGGGGTCGTGCGGATGGATCCGGATGATCTGAGGTCGCTCGGTATCGCTATCGGCAGTACCGTCGCGCTGACGGGGAGCCGCACGACGATCGCCCGTGCATTGCCAGCCTATGCCGCCGACCGTGGCCAAGGAATCGTCCAGATGGACGGCGTACTGCGCACCAACGCAGGCACCCGCCTGGATGACACGGTAACGGTCGCTGCCGCCGAGACCAACGATGCCGAGCGTGTGGTGCTCCAAGGCGGGCGAGCGGTTCGGCGCGATCAGGCACGGTACCTCGCACGCCTACTCGAAGGCATTCCCGTTGTAGCTGGCGATCAGGTACGGGTCAACCTGATTGGGACGCGGGCGCAGAACTACACGGTGGCTTCAACAAAGCCGAGCGGTCCCGTCCGCATCACGCCAACGACGAAGATTGAGGCGGCACGGAAGGAAGCGAAAAACGCTCGACAGGCACGGACAAAAACGAACGCGCCCGTCATTTCATACGAAGACATCGGCGGGCTCGGGGAGGCCGTCCACCGTATCCGTGAGATGATCGAGCTACCGCTGAAGCACCCGGAGGTGTTCGAGCACCTCGGCATCGATCCGCCGAAGGGCGTGCTGTTGCACGGGCCACCGGGGACGGGCAAGACGCTCATCGCGCGTGCCGTGGCACAGGAGACGAGCGCCCACTTCATCCATGTAAATGGCCCCGAGATTATCGATAAGCTGTACGGAGCGAGCGAAAAGCAACTGCGCGGCCTGTTTGATGAAGCCAGTAAACACGCACCGTCAATCCTGTTCATCGATGAGATTGATGCGTTAGCGCCGAAGCGTGAGGACCTGAGCGGCGACCGGCAGGTGGAACGCCGTGTGGTGGCACAACTGCTGGCCCTGATGGATGGCCTCAAAGGGCGTGGTCAGGTCATCGTCGTGGCCGCCACCAACCTACCCAACGCCATCGACCCTGCGCTGCGCCGTCCGGGTCGTTTCGACCGCGAACTGCAGATCGGCGTGCCCGACCGCGACGGCCGCCGCGAGATTCTCGGCATCCATAGCCTCGGCATGCCCCTTGCCGATGATGTCGACCTTGACGACCTCGCCGCACGCACGCACGGCTATGTCGGCGCTGATCTCGCTGCGCTGTGCCGTGAAGCTGCCCTGCGCGCCCTTCGTCGCCTGATGCCCGACCTAAGCCGTGGCCACATCCCCTATGACGAACTGGGCGACTTGACGGTTGGGCTCGACGATTTCTTGATGGCGATGGCCGACATTGAGCCGTCGGCCATCCGCGAAGTGTTTACCGAAGTGCCCGATGTTGGCTGGGACGATATCGGCGGTCTGGCTGGTGCAAAGCGGCTCTTGCAGGAGTCGGTACAATGGCCATTGCAACACGCCGCGCTGTTTGCGCAGGTCGGGACTGCGCCGCCGCGTGGTATCCTGCTGCACGGGCCACCGGGAACGGGGAAGACGTTGCTTGCCAAGGCCGTCGCCCGCGAAAGCGCGTGCAACTTCATCGCTGTCAAAGGTCCGGAATTGCTGTCGCGGTGGGTGGGGGAGTCGGAGCGCGGCGTCCGCGAGGTCTTTCGCAAGGCCCGGCAGGCACAGCCATGCGTCATCTTCTTCGACGAAGTCGACGCGCTGCTGCCGCGGCGTGGCACGAGTGGCCCCGTGGCCGAACGCGCCGTCAACCCATCCCTAG
>CAYYHN010000068.1:0-1049 GCA_964471245.1 uncultured Rhodothermaceae bacterium
GCATGCGGTAGAGGTAGGTCCCGCTCGCAAGACTATGTCCATCGACGGTGACGGTGTGCCACCCTGCGTCTTGGACACCATCGACCAGCGTGGTGATGTGGCGACCGAGCATGTCGTAGACTTCCAAGCGAACCAGAGCGGCTTCTGGCACGCCGTAACGGATAGTGGTGGTGGTGCTAAACGGGTTGGGATAGTTAGCTTCCATCGACCACGATGCGGGCAGATCCGCAGATCCGCTGGCGTTCTGAACTGCTACAGATGCTTCCGCTGGAGTTGACTGTGTTGCAACACGCATGACGAGCGGTGCATCGACAGCGCCGAGGTGGTTGTTGACACGAAGCGCTACCTCATCTCGTACATCCAAAATAGCACCGCTCGTCGGGTTGTAGAGCTTGAAGCGGATACGCTCGGCATCTTCCCCATCGCTGTAGATGGTCATGAAGACACGGTAGCGTTCCAAGGCTGCTACGTACTGCAACGTACCGAGGCCACGCACTTCGTCATCCACGAAGGCTGCGACCTGCCAACCCGCTGATGTCAGTTCTTCTCCATCGCGTTCAACCATTGCTTGAACCGTCATAGTCTGACTGTAGCGTTTGCGGTCGAAGTGCCACAGGGCTTCTGATTCAGCGGGTTCACCTGTTTCGTTGGCGAAGACCTTATTCGGCGACGAACCACGTGCACGCTCGGACACCAAGGTTCCAGACATAAGTTCGGATTCCCCTTCCTGCATCCCGCTCGCCGCATGCACAGCAGCTAGCTGGGGCTCGCTGACCAAAGCCTTGGTCGAAGGCGCGGCATAGGCGAGTGTCCCGTTGTTAGCGGTGAACAGCAGGTAGGCTTTGCCCGACTCCAAGGTGGTTAGGTCGCCCACCCATTGGCCTGCCGTGAACTGCGCGAATCCATCAATTTGGCTCTTGATGAGGTCGTTTTCGGCAGGCACATAAGCGTCGTTCGTACTGCCCAGCGCCTCGGCTACCGTCATGCTGGTCTGCGGCACGTAGCCGATCCAGTTCCATCCAGCACCGAGGCTGATCGTTGTGCTGGCT
>CAYYHN010000068.1:1059-8238 GCA_964471245.1 uncultured Rhodothermaceae bacterium
CGGATTTCCCTGTACGACCAAGGCTTGCTCAGTCCCCATCCGAGCCATGTAGCCCTTGCCAGCTTCGAGTTGCGTAAGCGAACCGACCCAGCCCCCCGCTTGCGGCGCGTACAGACTGAAGGCTGACTGGCTCTTCACCACGTCATCGGGAGCGGGTGCCAAGCCGCCTAAAACATCGACCAACGCATAGCTGTCGGCAGCCCGGTTGAGGGAGAACCACGTCCAACCTTCGTTGAGCACAATGGCGGCACTTGGTCTGTCGCGTGCAATGTTACGGGTGAAGCAGTGGAGCCGACGACGCGGTTTGCAACGAAGTTGTACTGCTCTTGCGATTGAGGATACACGCGGCACGCCGAGGCATCCCATACTTCGAAGCGCACGACTTCGCCTGCGGCCTGCTGGCTGTGGATGTCCATTGCTACCATATACTGCCCGCTCACCTGCTGCACCGAAGCTACACCCCGCAGTTCATCGCCAACGTAGGCCGCCACCATGTCGTTGGTGTCTTGCGAAAACGCATCAGCAATGCGGACCATAGCATTCAGCGTCATACGGTGTGCAAACGCAGCTGCGTTGACGTTCCAGCTTGGCGCGACGCAGGCAACGTCGATGCTGGCGTAGAAGATGGCGTCGCCGTCGGGGTGTGTGGCGCGGATGCTGTGCGTGTAGGCACCTGCCGACAACGTATCGGGTACAGTAAACGTGATGGGCTGCACACCGCTTGGCGGCACCTCGACGGACGACCCTACGGATATTGACGAGGACAGCCAAGCAGGCACATCAGCTAAGGTGAAGCTGGCCGCTTGCGGGCGGTTGTTGATCAGGAAGACTTCGTACTCAGCTTCCTCGCCCAACGGCACCGATGCTGTAAGGTTGGACGGACTCCACGAGAACACGCTGCGGCGCACCGTGAACTGCCACGTAATGGCTTCATCAATGCCATTGCCAGCCGCGTCTGTTACTCGAACAGGATCCCCGTCGCTGTCCACAACATTGCTGAGTACCGTTGCTTCCAACAAGCGGTTTTCCAGATCACTTGCGTCAGCTTGTGGCGTCAGGATCAGCGTGCGCTGGTCACACGTCGCGCCAATCGGTATCGTCTGGTCTTGGTTGGGACCGTCTTTGTACGTCAGCGTCACGTTGGCGTATTGACCGCTCGTTCGGATGCTGCCGCAATCGATGGCTTCGCCGAAGGTCAACGAGATCACTTCCCCAGTCGATAGCACGCCGTCGGCGGGCATAGGTGGCCCGAAGAGGGTTGGTGCGGTGCGGTCTACAGTGCCAAGGATAACATCCGACACGTTGCTGCCTGAAGCACAGGTTGTTGTGCCACGCAATTCGTATGCGCCGTCTTCGGCCGGGAACGTCCAGTTGCGGGTGTAGGAGGTCTTACCTACCAAACTCGCATCATCGGCTTGCACGGTGAAGGCTGGCAGCCAGTCGCTGCTCCCCACTTGGCGGTATTCCATCCCGATGCTCTGCACAGCTTGGCCTTGGTCTGGCGTCAGGTCGAAGTTGTTTAGGATGACTTCCATGTCGCCAGTCGCCCCGTTGATCATCCAGTTCTCCTTTGGGCGGAACAGCGCGATCTGGCTGCACGGTGCGTTGAAGTGTACGTTGAAGAACACCGTTTCAGTGAAGCGGTCGTCGTCATCGGGTGCGTAGAGACGAACAGCGAGACTATCATAGGTATACATCTCTGGCCCCCGCTCCACTGTCAACGTGACCGCTTGCTGCCCGTTGGCTTCGATGGTGAACGGGATGCCCCCGCCAGCAATGCCTTCGCCGTTGGCTGTGAGGTCAGCAGCTCCCGTGTTGAATTCAACCAACTGCTCGAGGTTGTATGTCCGCTCCTCCCCGCTCTCGCTGTCGTTGCCCAAGCTTAGGGTAAAGACAGCTGGTTCATCAGGGTCGAGGTTTAGGATTTCAGGCGGGTTGATGCTCAGCACGGGCTTGTCGCGCGACTGCGTATTCGGCTCCCAAGGGCTCGAACTGCGTCCCGACTTCGTCTTGAAGACGGGGGTGCCAAAGGTTTGGTCACGCAGCACATCGACGGAGAAGAAGTCGCCGGCATCGTCATCGCTCAGCGAATACCCAATCTCTGTTGAGGTGGCAACTTCGAGCCCCGTGTTGACGCCAAATTCGGTAGCGGTGGTCAAACCAATGTTCGACGAACTGCCGTTGCCACCCACCGAAGCAAAGAACCCAAGCTCGGTCCCACTCTCGATGTAGAGGGCAAACTCAAACGACGTGCCCACCGTCGATTCGACCCCTTGTGTGTAGCTGTATTCTGCTCCGGAATCGAAGGAGCGATTCGTTACAAATACCGCTTCATCAGCAAGGCGGTCGCTCAAGTCGATTTGGGCTTGCCAGTTGTCGAGGGCTTCCTGCAAACCGAGGCGCTTCCCGTCCAACGCGAACTCAGGCGACTCCTGATTGGGGTCGGCGATGATCTCGCGCAACTGTGGCATAATCGTTTTTTCGATGTGGTTGCGACTGTAGAGATAGGTCGTTCGGAACGGGTCTTCCCCATCTGGATTAACCACCACGGCTTGCGATTGCGTGATCCGGCAACTGGTGTCGTTGATTTCTAGTCGATCCGTCTTGCCAACAATCAGGTTGAGCGCTGCACCTAAGAATAGATCGGCACCGGACCCAAGTTCATCACCCGAGAGCAAATCAGCACCAGCACCGACTTTCTCGCTGATGGTGGCGATCTCCTCGGATACCGAGGTGCACACCGAGAGACCAGATTCGAAGCTGCTCGACACTTCTGTTGTGACAGAGGCATTGGTGGTCGAGCCGATCGATGTTTCGACGCCGAATATCTCGAACTCTGTACCGACTTCTAGCTCATTGGAGAAGCTCGACCCAAAGCTGAGGGAGAACATCGTCCCAAGCGAAACACAAACCGTCTGCGATGTGCCATATGAAGTGGACGAGGCATCACCGGGCGGGTCGCGCAGGATCAGTTGCGGAATCGCTGTGGTAGTACCTGACGTAAACGTCGACTCACGCGGCCGATGCCCCTGCACCAACACCCATGCTGTTTCCGTTACCGGATCGCGTCCAGCCACTTCGGCGGTAGCGGAGAGCGACTTCTGGAAGGAACGATCCACACCATCGACTACGAGGCCTTCTAACACATTGGGGGTACGCGCATAGGTGGTATATGGCGTGCCTGCTGCAAACAGCACGTCGCCGTTGTCGTCTAGTTGGTCCTCGGCGTAAACCGCCACGCCTTGGTCGTTGGTGATGAGTTCAACGGGATTGCCGTCCTGATCCTGAATGGCGTCGAACACCGTCACCGTAGCGTCTTCGATGCCACATGTTTGGCCGTTGCCCAGTTGTTCAGCGACCGTAATGTTCAACTCAATCGGATTACCCCCTTGAGTAAGAACCGGCACTTTCGGCAAACTGCGCAGCACCTCACCGTTCGCATCAACAAGGTCGATTAAACCAGATGAGGTTGGGCATGTGTTGGGTGCAGCAGCAAAGCCTGAGATCCCTACCGAAACGGGTGCTCGGTAGACCAAGTCTAACGTATCGGCTTGGGTCGTCAGGTCGATGGTTTGCGGGCCGAGGGCATCGAAGAAGGCCAGCACGTCGGCTTTGTCGAGGCCAGCGGCGGTTTGCACATCGACGACTTGCACGATGTATTCCTGCGGTGGCAGCACGAGTTCATAGGCACCATTGACCGTAAACGTCTCGTTGTAGCACCCGTTTGCCGTGGTGACCTGCAGGGTGAGCGTGCCAATGGAGAGATCACATCCGCCACCAGCAAAGCCACTCAGCGAACGCGTCGTGTGGTCGATGAAGCTAATGCCAACGGTGTCCTTAACGACGACAATCGAATGCGGAATCGGCGCGAACGTGTGGGCGGATTCGCCATTGCCGAGTTCCGCACGAATGAGGCGTGGTATAAGGTTGCCTTCGGTGTCTGGCTCCGAAGGGTCGACGGCCACCGCGTACGCACCATCTGCTCCCGTGACGCCTTTCGCAACGTTGTCTACAAAGATTTGCACGTCCTCGACGGGGCAGGTTGTTCCGGCGAATTCGATGACGCCTGTGACGGTGAACGACGAGTTGTCAACGAAGTCGACTTGGTTTTGCACTGGTGTATCGATGCTGAGCGTGATGGCACGGCGCGTTGGCGAGAAGGTGCGCGTACCGAGGCTCGGTGCGATCTCGAAGACCGTCTGGCTGCCGTAGCGCAGGCGATCCAGCGTATAGTTGCCGTCCGCATCGGTGGTGGTGCAGCGGTTCAGCGTAGGGCCGAGCTCACTCCAGAACGCACCGCCTTCGAGGCTGCCGTGGTTGCCATTGGGTGTCAGGTCTGCAATGAGATTTCCACGTCCTTGCTGGATCTGCCAATAGCCAACCAAACCATCTTCGTCACCGGCGAGCAGTTGAAAGCGTTGTGCTGCGATCTCGCTGATAGGCAGGGCCTTACTCCACAACCGCACTTCGTCGATCAAACCGTCTAGCAGCTTATTCCCTGAAACGCTCCCATCTGGATTCAGCGTGGTAGCCCCCTCTCGACCAAAGTCTAAATTAAAGTCCGAAGCTTGCGGCGTTGCGACCCCAAACGCCTCAGCAGCCAACACACCATTTACATACAAGCGGAGCGTACCACCTTCGAAGGTCCCGGCCACATGGGTCCATTCTTCCTCTGGGATTGCGGTGGCGCTGATGGCACGACCGGTTGGTATACCGGTGCCCGCGTGCGTTGCCACTTGAACGCGTCCGTCTTCTTGCAGGATGAGGGCATAGGATGCGTTTCGGTCCCCACCAATCCCCCAACGGCCAACAATAGGCGCACTATCATCACCAGCACGCACGTATCCGGGATTGGGCCGCACCCATGCTTCGAGGGTGAACGTCTCCAAATCGAAGTCCGACGATGCGGGGACGACGGCATACCCTTCGCCATCTACAAACAGCGACGTGTACAGGCTGAGATCGCTGCTGCCATCGGGAATCGGGCACACCTCAACATTCTCGATGCCAGCCCCCTCGGCCGTGGCGATATTACCTGCGATGACCCCGTTGGGCGGACGCCACCCGGCATCACATGTAGGCGCTGTTTCCCCGTCGGTATCGTTGAAAGCAGCGACACAGTATTCGTGCAGCGTACCGGGTTCTGCATCGAAGTCATTAAAAGTAACCGTGTTCGCAGGCAACTCAGAAATGAACTCATCATCGCGGTAGAGGCGGAAGCTTGTTTCGCTATTCGAGGCATCCGTCCACGTGACTTGAACTTGGCTATTGAGTGCGCCATCCGAAGCGGCAATCGTCGAAGGGGCTACAGCGGGCTCATGGATGACGATCGATCCAGCATTGGTTGCCTTTTCGTCATCGAGTTGGGCCCCAATAATGAGGCGGGACTGATCGACGGCCACGGAATAGCCAAACTTCTCGTTGTCCGCTCGGTCGAGCATGGTCAGGCGCTGTTGCAGCTTCCATTCGATGCCATCATATCGGTAGAGGTATACCAATCCGGCTTCGTTATCCCGATCAGGTATGCCAATGATCGCAACATCATCGTTGATGCCAACCGACCATCCGAAATCGTCTTGGGGTTGCAGTTCATCCGGGAGCAATCTGGTGAACGGTTCCCACGACGCACTGATATTGCTGTACCGAAAAATGTAGGCTGCACCAGTGTCGTCACCAAAGTCATCGGCCCCTACAATTGCCCACTCCCCGCTAATGGCGACATCGTTGCCAAAGTCAGCATTGTCTTCATCATTGGTCCGGGCCGTTTGCAGGCTCGTATTAAAGGCCTCCAGATCTTGACCTTCTTTGTTGAAAGTGTAGCTGCCATTTCCGTCCGCTGTAATTCGGTACACAATGGCACGTCCGTACTCAGCGCCACTTAGGTCATCGCCATCCCAGTCCTTGGCGCCAACAAGGACCCGATTCCCATCCATGGCTAACGACCAGCCGAAGTACTGCTGTCTATCTAAAGTAGGCGGGTCAACATATGTTTTGTAGGTCCAACTGCCTCCCTCTTTCACATACAGAAGGACACGACCTCGGTCATTGTTATAGCCAGGATCACCTACCACAATGAGGTTGCCCTCTACCGCAACAGCTTCGCCAAATCGCTTCGTGGCGGCATTGTCGGTAAGCAGATAGGTTTCTGTCCATGTGTCGAATTCGCGTTCGAAAACGAATGCTTCGCCTTTGTCAACACTGTTGACATTGTCATAATGGGTTCCCGCCACAATGACGTTCCCCGAGATGCCCACGTCTTCCCCAAAGTTGCCGAGTGCATATATGTTGCTACCCAGCAGTGTTTGCTGCGGCTCCCATGAGTTGGTATCACTATTGCGTTTGAAGACATAGACCGCTCCACCATTGTCTTGGTCTTGGGTGTTCGCTGCGGAGGCACCAGCGACCGCATAATCCCCATCGATGGCGACCGATGAACCTAGATGGTCGTGCGCTGCGCCATCCGATGCTAAGAAGCGCTGGGTTAGCTCGACGTTGTTCAGATCAATAGGAAGCGGCGTAATGGTGAAGAGACTTCCCGCATCGCATACGGGCTCGGAAGAACCACCTGCTGCTGTCGCCGAGACGCAATAGTGGTAGGTCACACCGCTCACGGCTGTATTGTCTTCGAAGGTATTGGCATCTGCGCCGAGCGCAACCGAAAGGGTATCGCTATCACGAACAACGGTGTAGCCCGTGTTCAAGTCGGACGCATCGACCCACGAAATCACGACGCGATCCTCGAACTCATCGGACGCATTCATCGAGGATGGTGGCAAGATAGCGGTGGAGCCTTCATCGGTGGCGGCTTCGGATTCGCCGTAGGCATCGAAGGCGGTGACGCCATAGGTATACGTAGCGCCAAGTACGGCGGACGTATCGGTGTAGCTGGTGCTACGCACGGCGGTGGTGTCGAGCCGGACACCGTCGCGGTAAATGTAGTAGCCGAGTTCGACGGCGGAGTTGTCCGTCCAGTCGAGCGTGATGCTGGTTTCGGAGACGCCATCGCTGGCCGCGAAAGCAGAAGGTGCCAAAAGGCGGCGTTCGCCTTCATCGGTGGCGGTTGGCCCATCGCCGTAGGCATCGAACGGCGCGACGGCATAGTCGAATACGATGCCGGGCGTCCCTGTGCGGTCGGCGAAGCTGGTAGCATTGGCGGGCGTTGTGCCGACAAGCGCCCCA
>CAYYHN010000068.1:8248-11211 GCA_964471245.1 uncultured Rhodothermaceae bacterium
TAGGTCGGATCGTGGAACTCCATGCACTGCTTCCGTCGCCTACGTCCGTCAACGAGCCGTGGTAGCCTCCAGCAACATCCGTGACCTTAGTGCCACTGCTAGCATATAAGGGCCAATAGCCGACCAGGCTTGCCTCGTTGCCAGTCATCTGACGCGTATGCCCCACACGAATCTCATCGCCTGTACGGGCAACGTTCCAGATGCGGATGTCGCTAAGGTGGCCGTCGAAGTGATAATTGCCATGCTGACCTGCACCAAACTGAAGCGGTGCCGAGTTGGGCTGGATGACCTCACTGTTGGCCTCTTCTTTCACTTGCACGCCGTTCACGTAGGCGCGGAGCGTGCCGCTACTGCGCGTAAAGGCGATATGCATCCATGCACCCGGTACTAAGTTCACAGGTGCCGTAATGTCTGCACTACCAGCGCCGTTGAGATAGAGGTTCATGGTAGCGTTGGAACCGGAACGACTCATCAACACGGTCCAGCCATCACTGCCATTCCATGCGCCCTTAGCAAAAGGCGTCACTAGGTCTTCCCCAGCATCCGAGCTAAACTCCGCTAGATTAATCCATCCTTCGAGCGTGAAGTCCGTCAAGCCGTCGAAGGCATCCGCATCACCAACGCTAACGTGCTGACCTGTGCCGTCGAGGGCGAGCGAACGGGCTGGAAATGTGCGGTACACGTGGTAGCCCACTTCGTGCTCGGAGTTATCCGTCCATGATAGTGCGACTTCGTCTTCGGCGGTATCGTCGGAGGCGGCTATGGCTGTCGCTGCGTTGAGCTTGCGGCTGCCCGCGTCACACGTAGAACCCACATTGGTGCCATACGGCGACTCGTCGAGTTGAGCGGTTACGGCTGCAACGCAATAGGTGAGCGTGTCACCCGAAGCGATCTCGGCGTCCGTGTAGGTAAAGGTATTGGCGTTAACGGTCTTGATGACGGAACCATCGCGGTAGACTTTGAACAACGATGCGGTGGTTGCGTTGCTCACCCATGAGAGCTGCACCTCGTGCTCGAAGGCATCATCGGTCGCCGTCACTTGCGTCGGGGCGAGTACAGCAATGCGCTGCCCCGTGTCGCAGATGGCTTCGGAGGTCACATCGGTGCCGCTGGCGTTGCTGAGTGCAGCCACACAGTAGCGGTACGTCGTGCCTTGCGTGAGGGCTGCAAGGTCGCTATCCGCGAAGCGAACGATGTTGGCTGCGGTCGTATCCACAACCGTCACATCGGTAAGCGGTGGATTCTGGGCCGTGTTGTCGTCGCGGTAGATGACAAACGCAGTCTCCACGTCGCCGGGGTCGTTCCACGTGACTTCAATCCGGTCGTCGAACGTGTTATCGGACGCCGCCACATCGGTTGGGGCTGCCATCGTACCACGTCCGCCTGTATCACAGACTTTGGCCGACTCGACGGCGAAGGGATCCGTACGGTACGCTGCGACGCAATAGGTATAGGTAATACCCGAATCGCCCGTGAGGTCGTCGATGCTCGTCGCATCAGCCGCAGCCGTTGCGATCTCGACGACATTGGCTTCGTCTGCACCTCGGTAGAGCTTGAATCCGGCCTCGCCCTCACTCTGGTCAGTCCACGTGATGCGGACGCGGTCGTCGAACTCACCGTCGGTAGCGGTCAGGTTGAGCGGCGGCGCAAGCGAGCCCCGTGAGCCCCAGTCACACACCATGTCGGACGTGTAGATGGTACCATCGAACGTGTCGAACGCGGTCACACAGTAGCGGTAGAGCGTACCTGCTACAGCGGTACTGTCGTTGAATAGCACCACATTGGGATCGGTGGTACCCAACAGTGTCATCGAATTGGACACGTTATGCGTTTGGCGATAGACGTAGTAGCCGTCCTCCAACTCAGAGCGATCCGCCCACGTGACACGAACTAGATCCACCTCAGTGCCGTCCGTTGCAGCCAGCGTGGACGGCGTCAGGAGAGTGCGTTGGCCCGTATCGCAGGCGGTGTCGATAACGGTGTTGCTGCCATCGGCTACGTCGATGCAGTAGGTATACGTGCGGCCCGGCTGTCCAGCCGTGTCGTCGTAGGAGGTCTCGGAGCTTGCGAGTGCGGTCAGCAACTCAGTCGCGCCACGTGCGGCTGTTTTCAGATCGCCGTTGTTGGTCCCGGTAGCGTCGGTCAGCGCCGTGCCGGTACCCTCGAAGCGCCACAGCCCGATCAGTCCGGCCTCATCGCTCGCGAGCCGTGTATGCATGTTGTTACGAATCTCGTCGCTTGTACGGGCGTCGTTCCAGAAACGCACCTCATCGATCTCGCCACCGAAATAGTCGCCACGCGAAGGACCGCTATCGTACTCTGCTGCGAGAATCCAAGGCAACCCAGTCACATCACCCAACACTTGATCGTAGGTGGACTGATACAACTCAACACCGTTGCGATAGATCGTCACTTCCGAGCTTGTCTCCGATGCCTTCTCCACCACAACCGCCAGATGATGCCACCCGGTAACCTTGCTGCCAACTTCCTCACTTGTACCACGTATGCGGAAAATGAGATCATCGCCGTAATACCCCATCAGGACGAGGTTGTCACCCGAGGCAGTATGCTTTCCGATGAAGGCTTGGAGGTCGTCATCGGTCGAAGGGTTGATCCACATTTCGAACGAGAACGTCTCACCCGGATCGAAGTCACCCAGTTCGGCATAGTCGTCTGTGCCATCGAAGACGAGGGCGTTGCTACGGCGCTTAATCTGGAGCAGCGCGGCGTCGGCAGGAAGTTGTGCCCAGCCTAGTTGCACCTTGTCCTCGAACACGCCATCGGTCGCCGTCACGGTGCTGCCATCGAGCACGGCTCCCCGTGCCACGATGAACTGACTAAACGAACGGATCTCCTCGAACGTGGCCGTCTGTGCAGCCGCATCGACCTGCATGGCAGTGGTAACCAGCGTCCATGCGCCATCGCTACTGCTTTCGCGGGTGTACAGACGGATCTGTTCGGGT
>CAYYHN010000069.1:0-11084 GCA_964471245.1 uncultured Rhodothermaceae bacterium
ATTTCCACGCGCTCGGTACGGGTCTCGTACTTTGCTGGGATCGTCTGCACAATCTCTTCGCTCTCTTCGGCGATCAAGACTTGCTCGGTCTGCATTTCGTAGACGGGTTCCGTCATCTCAATGCGGACACCTGCTTCACGTACCGTAACCTGCTCGGTTTGCGTCTCGATGACCGCAGGGATGAGGAGGCGCGCGTAGCACTCACCAGCTTGTGCATCTGGGGGAAGCAGATCCATGCCCGTAGAGCTAGACATCATGCCGCCACCCGTGGTGGTCGTCGAAGCGTTGGCTGCATCGCGTGCGGCAGCTTCAGCTTGCTCAGCACGCTGACGAGCTGCGGCCAATTCACGTTCGCGAGCCTGTACCTGACCCTCAACGCGCTGGCGCTCGCTCTGCGCTTGTTCTAGGTTGTTTTCGAGCTGGCTCATCCGAGCTTCGCTTGCCTGTAGTTCAGCCTCGAGTTCGGCCAACCGGGTGGTCTCGGCTGACGACGAACAGCCAACTACAACGGCAGCAAGCAAGAGCGCAAGGCTCATACTACGTAACGTCTTCATGTGTGTTTTCCTCCTGTGAGGGGTTTCACTTAGGGATGGATGGTGTGTTAGGTAAAAGAGGTGATTCGAAGTTTTCGGTTGACAAGCGATGTTTGCATGTAGCCTGTCGGGGCGTATGAAAACGGATCAGCACCTGTTGGATGCCTATGCAATTCCAAGGATAGTGCCAACTCGATGTCGTTCACCACAGATGAACTCAATAACCATTTTTTACCTGTAGGGGCTGTGTATCCCGAATCGGTGGGGCAAGAACCGTCGCAGGAGCATGTTCAAAAGTTCTACACTTATTTAGGCGTGTACAATTATTGAACGAATCAACGATTGTGAGCAGCTTGTAAGGCAGTGGACACTGGTAGGTTTTTGTGCGCTGCCATCAGTTGAAGCGGGATACTTTACATTACGTAAGAAAAAGCAATTTTAACAGACATGTCCATCAGTTTTTAAAATTTAGACACATGGATTAAGCCTACTAAAACGATTGTTTACAAGCATCTGAACCTTTTACCAGATCATCCGTTTCCCGGTCCATTCCCTCTTCTTATCTCTCAGTCAATTCATGCTTCGCCTTCATGCTTTTTGCATAGTGTTGGTCATTGGTGCAACCAATTTGTGGGGGCAATCTACTACTGAATGGGCCATCAGTAATGTAGAAGCATACCAGATAGATCGTACGGCACTTGATCGTGCGTACACCCATGCCGAAGCGATGCAACCACTCAGCAGCTTGCTGATCGCTCGCTATGGCAACCTTGTAGCAGAGCATTACTTTCGAGGTGCCACAGCCCGGCAACAAGTCAACATCAAGTCAGCCTCCAAAAGCGTACTCGGTATCTTGTTCGGCATTGCAGTTGACGAGGGCTATTTCCCTAACCTCGATGCACCCATTTCTACATGGTTTCCGGACTATTACGCACAGGACGATATTCCCCCGGCGAAACGTGCCATCACGTTGCACCACCTCCTCACGATGACGCCCGGACTGGAGACGACGAGCTTCCAAAACTACGGCGCATGGGTAAGCAGCAGAAACTGGGCGACCTATGCCCTCGACCAACCGATAGTGCACACGCCCGGTGGCGACGCGATGGTCTACAGCACCGGCACGACACACCTGATCTCGGTTATCCTCTCGAAGGCCACAGGCCAGAGTACGCTTGCGTGGGCACGGGAGAAGCTGTTCCGTCCTATGGGTATCGCACTGCCCTCGTGGGACCGCGACCCGCAAGGCTTTTACCTTGGCGGCAACAACATGGCGCTCACGCCACGCCAACTCCTTGCCATCGGCCAACTCTACCTTGACGGTGGCTCCTACGAAGGTCGCCAACTCGTCTCGCCCGAATGGATCAAACACAGCACTACCCGTTACGTCAACCGCTCGTATCGAGGGTTTCACTATGGCTACTTTTGGTGGCTAGAGGACTTTGGCGGCTACGACACTTGGTTTGCATGGGGATATGGCGGCCAATACGTCTTCATCATCCCCGAACTCGACCTCGTCGTTGCCTGCACTTCAGCCCTCACCGGTCGCCCACGGGGCGTCGACCACAACGCGCGCATCTACGAACTGCTCGAACACTACGTATTACCAGCCGTGCTGCCCAATCCAGCCGTAAGCCATTAAACGTAGCCCACGAGTGGCCCAAAGGTCGAGGTTTGGCTTGAATGGACGAAACAAGGAGACGGCGAAACGAAGTGCAAGCGTTGGCTCAGTCCTCTTCGTTTCGTCGTCTCTTCGGCTCCTCGTCTCAACAAGCTTGGAAATGAACATTCAAGCTTGAGTTCGGCCTATCCGAACAGCAAGCGCACGACGTAGACGGCGGCGAACATGGCAAAGAAGTCTGCCATCAAACCTGCAGGCACTGCGTGACGTGTCTTCTTCACATTGACGGCCCCAAAGTAGACGGCAATCACATAGAAGGTCGTTTCTGTCGACCCAAACATGGTGGCAGCCATTTTGACTAAGATGGAGTCTTCGCCGAATTGATTGATCATATCGAGGACGATCGCGGCGGAGCCGGAACCCGTGAGTGGTCGCACGATAGCCATTGGGATAACTTCGGGTGGGATGCCAATCAAGCCAAGCACAGGCCGTAAGCCTTCGATCATGAAGTCGAGGGCGCCACTTGCGCGAAACATCCCAATGGCAAACAGGATGGCGACTAGGTAGGGTATGATCATGACCGCAACGCCAAAACCCTCTTTAGCGCCTTCGACAAATTCCTCGTAAACCGGGACTTTCTTGATCAGGCCATACAGGGGGAAGCCAATGATGATGGCAGGAAGCACAAAAACGGAGAGCAGATCGATGGCTGCGCGTACAAATTCCATGGTCGTTTATCGGTTGTAGTAATTTTTGTCGTTCGTGATGCGTTCGTCGGGATCTACTCCTGCTCAGGAGGTGCATCTCTGTCAGTAGCAAGCATAGGATTCGTCTTGCGATACCGTTTCATGCGACTCAGCAAGGTTGCCGCCGTCACGGCTACCACCAGTGACATGAACGTCACGATCACGATGCTGAAAAAGATCTGGTTGATTTGTAGCCCCATGATGGCGACCAAGAGAACGGGCGGGACAATCTGGACGCTGGCCGTGTTCATAGCCAACAGCATCACCATCGAGTCCGTTGCAGTGTCTTCAGAGGGATTGATTTTCTGCAACTCCTCCATCGCCTTGATGCCAAGGGGTGTCGCTGCATTACCTAATCCCAGCATGTTGGCGGTCAGATTGAGTACAATCATCCCGATAGCAGGATGACCTTCGGGAATGGCTGGAAAGAGCCGACGGATGAGTGGCTGCGTAAACCGCACCAAGCTGTAGAGCATACCCGACTTCTCGGCGATGCGCAGAAGGCCCATCCACAGTGCTAATGTCCCGATCAATCCAAGCGCGATGGTGACGGCCGTTTCAGCGAAGTCGAAAGCAGCTTGAGCAATGGCGTTGAGTTTTACGAAGCGCACGCGTGGAAACGTGACGGTTGTCCCCGCCGTGCCCAATGCCGCAGCTGCTGCATCGATCTGGCCCACGGGGCCGCGCAGATCATTGTCACGCCGCGAGGTGATCGAGCGGATCGTTGCCCATGGTTCTGGCACACTCACATCAGCGGCGAAGCGAAGCTCCGTACCGTCTTGCGTTTGGACGAGCGTGCCCTCATACGAATCGGCTGGTCGGGCATCCGTGCCATAGAACGCACCGTACTGTGCAGGATCGACGGCAACATTGACCGCAACACGGCGCGCGTTGGCGTCGTAGCCATCCGGAAATGTCAGCGTGACGGGCAATGGCTGACCATTGCGGTAGGTGTCATTGGCGATATCGCGGCCGTCGTAGAGCAGCGCAAACACGAAGCTGAAGATGATCAGCCCCGCCCAAATGTAATTCAGCATGGCAGGCGTAGGGTGTTGAATGGGTTACCAGATCGTCCGCGCGCATGATAGACCACCGACACCCACATGGCAAGCCTCCGCTTCACCTCAACCCACTACAAATTTCCACCAAACATCCCATATCCCCGATACTCCCCAAGCCGCCCACACACCCATCCTCCCATACTCCAAACCCCGCCGTGCAAACCCTTTGCTGGCTCGCCTTGTCCAAGCGCCATCCTACCCTTCACTGTTCAGCATAACACATCATGACTACACCTACTTTTCAGCGTTTAGCGCTACTTGGCCTCCTTGTTGTTCTTCCAATGAGCTTGGCTGCACAAGACATGACCCGCTCGTTCGATGTAGAACGCGGTCAGCGCCTTGATCTTCGGATGGAAACGGGCGGTGACATTACCGTCACAGCATGGGACCGGAACGAGGTGTCCATCAAAGCATGGCGCGAAGGCCGCGATGCCGATGACATCACCATTGAGATGGACGATAGCCGCTACGGTGTGGTCATCTCGACCGAATTTGAAAGCCGCCGCCGGAACTACAGCGGCAGCGTGGACTTTGAGATCATGGTGCCAGCCCGCTTCGATGTCGAATTGAATACGATGGGTGGCGACGTGAACATCACAGGTATCGAAGGCGAGTTTGAAGGCCAAACGATGGGCGGCGACATTGAACTACGCGACCTAAAAGGCGAGGCCGACTTACAAACGATGGGCGGCGAAATCCTCGTCATGGACTCGGAATTGGACGGCAAAGTCCATACGATGGGCGGCTCCGTACGCGTCGAAGACGTGAGTGGCGGGCTGGATGCCTCCAGCATGGGCGGCACGGTTCGGTTTACTGGTCAACGCGGCAGTTCAAGCAACGGGCCCGTCAAACTTAGCACCATGGGCGGAGCGATCAAGCTCGATGACGCCCCTGAAGGCGCTGAGGTCAGCACAATGGGTGGTGCTATCACGATCCGCTCGGCCCGCGAGTTTGTTGAAGCCAGTACCATGGGGGGCCCCATCACAATTAACGAAGTCGATGGGTGGGTAGAAGCCAGCACGATGGGCGGCGACGTAGAAGTGACGATGGTCGGCGACCCCGACTCGGGCGATAGGCACGTCGAGCTATCATCGATGGGCGGCGACATTGAGCTGACGGTTCCTGATGGCCTCGACATGGACATCGACATCGAACTCACATTCACACGACGCCATGAAGGCGACTATCGGATTATCAGCGACTTTAACCTCTCCGAAGAGATTACACCGGAGTGGGATGGCCGCCGTGGTGATGCCCGCAAAACGCTTTATGCGGAAGGCAAAACCGGAAGCGGTAAAAATCGCATTACGATCTCGACGGTGAATGGCAACATCATCCTGAAGCGCGGTCGCTAAGCTACTGCAACGCAATCACAAAAAAGCCGCTGTGCTCCATGTTGGGTATAGCGGCTTTTTTTTATGCGCGTGTGGCGTATACACTTGGCCGCACTCCGTATTGCTGCTGGAAGACCTTCGCGAAGTACGATAGGTTGTTCAATCCTACTTCATAGACTGTTTCTGTTACGGTTAGCCCCTCTTCGCGGAGTAAACGCGCGGCCCGCTCAAGGCGACGGCGTCGGATGTAGCTGGCAGGCGTTTCGCCTACAGCACGGCATACACGCCGATATAGTTGGACCCGACTGAGTCCAACGGCTTGCGCCAACGACGACACGTTGAAGGTATCATATTCCAAGTGCGCATCGACTAGGCGTGCAAGTTCTTGGGCAAACGTGGCTTCTTGAGCAGGCATGGCACGTTCTCAGATTCCGTTGATGTGAGCTTCCTCTACTGTTTCGGAATCCTCGCGCCAAACCGGACATGGAGCTACAACCAAGTAGGCCTACACGCGTTGGAACCTCAGGTTTTTCTTTCCGGCTCCTCTCATCAACATTAGCTAAGTCGAACCATGCAGTGGGAATACAAAGTCCTTGACTCAACCGACGTTCCACGCCCCGGCCGCTTCAAAGAGCGCCCGCGCCAAGCCGTCGAGGACTACCTCAACGAACTTGGTCGCGAGGGGTGGGAGATCATCAATGTTGACTTCCGCGAATTGGAATCGCGTATGGAGTTTAGCGGAGTCGCCAAGCGTATAAAGCCGCAATAGAAACGCGCTAAAGTTTTGACCTAGGGACTGAACGTGGGAAGTATGGATGAAACCAAAAGGCAACGATCCGAAGTGGAGACGTTTTCCCAACCGTCTTCGACGCTTCGTCTCTTCCATTCTTTGTCTCCTCAAGCTTGGACAGGTACGTCCAAACTTGAGTTATCTTACCAAAACCATCTGCTTCATCGCCTTGAATGCACCTGTTTCCATGCGGTAGATGTACACGCCTGAAGCCAAGCGACTGGCATCGAAGGCGACCTCGTGGAAGCCTGCCTCTTGCTCGCTATCGACCAAGCGTAGGACTTCACGGCCGAGCACATCGTAGACTGTGAGTTGCACTGGAGCCGACACTGGCAAGGCATAGCGAATTGTTGTGGTGGGGTTGAATGGATTCGGATAATTCTGCGCTAACGCATAGTCTGTGGGCAGTTCCGCCGCAGCCAGTGCTGCACGGTAGGCGTCGGATTCCGCACCGATGCGAACCGGTTCTTCTACAGTGCCAACACGGTGGTTTGCCTTGAAGACCATGTGCTGGTCCAGCGTCACCACAACGTCGGTTGCCGGATCATATACATGCACCGCGAAAGCCTCGGCCTGCTGCACGTTACTATAGAGCATCAGGAACGTTCGGTAGCTGCCCGTCTTCGGTAGGTACTGGACGCCCCCTCGCCCACGCGTCTGACCATCAGCATCCGTCAACCAGACCAATGCCTCTGGATCAGTAACCAGCTGACCGTCGAAACTGACTTCGGCGATGACCGTCATCGAGTGACGATAGGTTTCGGCGGCGACCTCAACTTGAGAACGGTTGGTTGGACGATCGATGCGCGCGCGCTCCTCGTCCTCACCATTGTAGCGATGAGCGCGCTGTGCTTCTTGCTGGCGTGCAAACAGGACTTCTGCCGAGAGCATCCGTTCGTGCCTGCTCACTGGCTGGGTGACAGGAATATTGCTTGGTTCCAAAGCACGATCTGCAAGCAACGCGAGGGGTGGAGCGGCTGGAAACTGAAGTGTCCCAGCATTGGCTGCCATGAGCATGTATCCTTGGCCCGGATTCATTTGCATGGTGCCGGGTACCCACATGCCACCGCTGAACGTCTCGAAGGCAAACTGGCTCTTCAGCACGTCGCCTTCGCTCGGCACGAAGGTATCCGTGGTTGCGCCCAATGCATCGGCTATGGACATAGGCTCTTGTGGCAGGTAGCCCAGCCAGTTCCACCCAGCATTGATGCTGATCGGCGTAGTTGGATCGACTTCAGTTCCTTCGAGCACCAACGTGTTGGGGCTACTGAGGCGGATTTGGTATCCGCTTCCGGGCATCACCTCGGTGAGTGCTCCTACCCAACCTGCTCCGGCATCGTAGAGGCTAAAGGCCGTTTGGCTTTTGATGAGATCGCCTCCGCCCGGTGCCAAGCTTGCCAACACAGCCGACGTAGTGGCGGTGTTTGGTGTACGATTGAGCGAGAACCACGTCCAGCCTTGTGCTAACGGGACCTGTTGCTGTGGCACCTCAAAAGCGACGTTGATGGCTTCAGGTTGATTGTTTGATCCGATGATGTTGCCATTAACAAACGTGTGCGTGTTGGTTGCCGAAGGATAGATCGTACAGGTTGACGCATCAAAGGCTTGATACGTCACCGTCTCGCCTGCCGCAATGTTGCTGTAGACCAACAGGTTCATGCGATTCTCGCCCGAAGGTAACTGCGCACGACCTCTGAGTTCATTCCCCACAAACGCGGCCAGCACATCGTTTGGGTCGTTGCTCATGACGCCATCGATAAACAGTTGGGCTGTTACTCCCATGCTGTAAGTAAACGAGGCAGGGTCGACGGCCCACGTAGGCGGCATACAGACTTCTTCTTGTACATTCACCGTCAGGAAGAAGCGCGCATCGCCCCGATTGGTGGTTGCGTGGAGCGTATCGACGTAAGTGCCCAATGGAAGGGTGTTGGCGATGGTAAAGTCGAGCGGCGTGTTGCCACCCGGTGGGATGGCACCGTTTGCTGACGAGGGCGTCAGCCATGCGGGTACGCTATCCAGTGTCCATTCCGTCTCTTCAGGTCGCCCGTTTACCAGTTCAGCTGCGAACGTACCGACCGTTCCGACTTGGATGTTGACGGTGCGATTTGCAGGTTGCCAAGCAAAGACGTTACGCTGCACGGAAAAGGTCCATGCTGCGGCATTGGCCATCGGGTTACCTGCAACGTCGGTGACCCCTCCATCACCACCAAGCACACGCGCTTCAATCATACGGTTTTCGGCTTGGCTCCAGTCGTATGTATTCGGGGGCGCGAGGTAGAGTGTTCGTCCATCGCATACCGCTTGCACACCGTCGATGGCGCTCCCATCATCCACGAAGGTTAATGTGGCATTGGTATCGTTGCCATTGGTTACGACCGAGCCACAGTCTATGGGCTCATCGAAGCTGATGGCTATGTCATCGCCGAGGCCCAGCACAGCAGCAGAAGGCTCTGGGGTCCCGAAAACCTCCGGGGCTTTGGTGTCGACGATGCCGGGAACGATGGGTGAATAGACGCGTGCATCGGGACCGGCGACCTCGCACTCCGTGAAGGCCCGCAGTTCGTAAGCCCCGTCTTGTTGCGGTAACCATGACGTATTCCAGCTTACGGCATCGTCGCCAAGGTCAGCCCTACTGATCATACCAGCAGGCCGCCAGCCGTTGTCATCGCCACCCGGCAGGTTCGCTCCGAGCAAACGGTACTCGAGCCCAACGGTCGATACATCGTCCGTCTCAGAAACAGGGATCGCGAACTGCCAGAGGTCGACATTCACACCACTGCCGAGGGTCGCCGTGTTGATAACCCAATCCTCACGCGGCCGCTGAATGCTAATATCAGAGCAGGGTGCTTCGAAGTAGACATTGAAGAATGCCGTATCGGACAACGGGAAGTCTTGGCGAGGATCAGCCGTCCAGATCTCATACTCGGTAGCTGGGTAGAAAAGGAGTCCTACGTCCTCGTAGGCATACGCCGAGGGTGCGCGGAACACGTCGAGATTAATCGTCCGCGCTTGACCGGGCTCTAGCAAGAACGTTTCGAGTCGCTCCCCCCCGAGCAGGTCACCCGTAACGGTAAGCCCGAGGTTCTTCGGATTCGTTTCGCCGGGTACGGCGAGTACGTACTGGCGCCGTTCTAGGCTCTCGCTCTCGTTGGCAAGCGTTACTTGGAAGCTCCCGGCATCATCGGGATCAACACCGTTGAGTTCGGGCGGATTGACCGCAATACGCGGCCCATCGCGTTTCTGGGTACCTTCCTGCCAAGGATTACTGCTTCGGCCGCTTCGGATCTTAAACATCGGCGTACCAAAGTCTGGGTCGATCCCTACATCGACGGAGTAGAAATCCCCGGTATCGCCATCAGACAGCACATAGCCCACGGCGAGGGCCGCACCGGTCTCGTTCTGCGTTCCACCTGTTCGTTCGATCCTGTTCTCCGTCGTAAACACGATAGCTTGATCATAGAACGCAGTGACGACCACCCCAATTGACGCATTGACTTCCAGAAAGGAGGTCCGCTGGGTTGAGATGGTGATGGCTTCCTCAACAGACCGTGTGAATTCATAATCTGCGCCTGCGCTGAAGGAGCGGTTCTCATTGTAATTCGCATCTTCCTCGGTATTGGTGGTATTCGCTTCGAGAATGGCTTGCCAGTTCGCGCGCGCCTGGCGGAGGCTTGTTGTGTAGGTGCTGTCTTGCGGATTGTTGAGCGTGAAGTCATCGCCAGCGAGGGCAATCAAGTCATCAAGCGCTGGAATGAGGGAGTGTTCTATGTGACTGGTTCCGTAGACGAACGTCGTGTTGAACGCTTGATCTGGATCGAGGTCCATGGCGAGCACTTCATTCAGTGCGACGGTACACGCTTGTGTATTTGCCGTAAACTCGTCGGCCTCCGCAAAGATGAGGTTCAACCCGGCCCCGACCACCAGATCTTCGCCGACCCACGTCTGATCACCCGGTGTAGCAAATTGTTCTGTGGCTGTCACGCACGTCTCCAGCGCAACACCATCTTCGCGCTCTACACCTGCAATTACACGGCTGCGGAGGGCGAGGCCAGCCCCCGCTTCGGTCTCCGTGGAAACACCTAATCCAAAACCTAGGCCAAGCTTAAACCCGATGACAAGGTCCGTCTCTACACCTGCTGCATTGCTCGTCAAGGAAGCACTCGTAATGGTCTGGCAACTGGATGTGCCTTCCTCAAGGTAGCTGTAGGAATTGCTCCCCGGTGGGTCGTGCAGGATCAGCATGGGCATTGGCGCAGTCGAAGCCGTCACAAACGTGCCCGTCCGCTCCCGTGTACCTTCGACCATCACCCACGCCACTTCGGTCACGGGGTCGCGCCCGTTTACCTCGGCTATCGCGGTTAGGCTTTTCTGGAACGAGCGGTCGACGCCATCCACCGTGCGGCCCGTGAAGATGTCAGGCGAACGACCGAAGGTCGTGTATCGCCCGACCCCGTCTTCGAGTGGCACATCAACGGCCAAACCGGGCTCATCGACAATCCCGTCGAAGACGGTAAGGGTCCCTTGCTCTACAGGGCAGGTGCTCATCCCGTAGTCTTCCACAACACGGATCGATAGATTGGCCTCTTCAAAGCGGCCTAGGATCGGCACGTTGGGCAAGGTACGTAGCGGTGTGCCGTCCTCAGCTACTTGTGTGAGGTGATTTTGGACAGAGCACGAAGCGGATGGTGCGGGCAAGCCTTCGACCTCCACCTTCAGCGGAGCGCGGTATTCCAACCGCAGCGTGTCCGAGGCCAGCGTCAGGTCGACGGGTTGAGCGCCGAGGTCATCGAAGAAGCTGATGATGTCGCTGCGCAAGTGGTCGAGCGTGGTATTGACGTTGAGCACCTGCACGAGGTAGGGCTGGGGCGGCAGTTCGATCGAGAAGTTGCCTTGCAGCGTGTAGGTCTGGTCGAAGCAGCCGTTCTCGGTGAAGATGCGCACTTGGGCCGAACCGATGTCGGTGTTGCAGCTACCGCCGTAGTAGCCTTCGAGCACCCGC
>CAYYHN010000070.1:0-9836 GCA_964471245.1 uncultured Rhodothermaceae bacterium
GCAGGATGGCGAGCGCGTAGGCCGTCGGCAGCGGGCCGTCGGCGAGCAGATCGCGTAATGAGCGGCCCTCGACGAATTCAGCGGCGAGGTAGACGCTCCCGGCATCTTCGCCGTACGCGTGGATGGCGACGACGTTGGGATGGACGACACGGGCTTGGTGCTTGGCTTCGTCCTGAAAACGCTGGGCGAACGCCGGATCGAGGCTGAAAGCGGGCTTAAGCACCTTCAGCAAGACAAACCGCTCCAACGACGCCTGGTAACCTTTGTAGACGACCGTCGTTGCGCTCTCGGCGAGCGTGGCAAAGGGTTGTATGTCGGCTATGCGTCGCTGGCTTCCCATTCCTTCAGGCGATAGTGGAGCCAGCGCCGAGAGACGCCGAGCGTGCGTGCGGTTTCGGTGATGTTGCCGTCGAGTTCGCCAAGCGTCTGCATGACGACCCGCCGTTCGACCTCTTTGAGTGTGAGGCCCGGCTCAAACGGCGTCGCGGTCTTGGCATTGGGAAGCCGCAGGTCGGCGGGCTCAATGCGTGCGCCACGGGCGAGTACGACGGCACGCTCGATGGTGTTGGCGAGTTCGCGGACGTTGCCGGGCCACGGGTAGCGGTCGAGCGCTTGCATGGCCTCTGGGATGAAGCCTGTGATGTGGCTACGGCGGCCCTTCGCGTATTGGTCTAGGAAGTGATTCGCGAGCAGGGGCACATCGCCCCAGCGGTGGCGCAGCGGCGGCAAGTTCAGGTCGATGGTATTCAGGCGGTAGAAGAGGTCTTCGCGGAACGTCCCCGCATCGATCTGCTCGCGCAGGGACTTGTTCGTGGCCGAGAGCACCCGCACGTCCACCCGCCGCATGTGCGTCTCGCCGACGCGCTTGATCTCGCCTTCCTGCAACACCCGCAGCAACGCTGTCTGCATCCGTGGGCTCAGGTCGCCGACTTCATCGAGGAAGATCGTCCCGCCATCGGCGACCTCGAACAGTCCTTTCTTGTCGGCCACGGCCCCGGTAAATGCGCCACGCTTGTGGCCGAAGAGTTCACTTTCAAGGAGTTCATCGGGCAACGACCCGCAGAAGACCGCGACAAACGGTTGATCCTTGCGCAGGCTATTGTAGTGCAGTGCCCGCGCCACCACTTCCTTCCCGGTGCCACTCTCGCCGCCGATGAGCACCGTCGCGTCGGTGTCGAGCACGCGCGACATGGTATCGAACACGTCCTGCATCACTCGGCTCTGCCCGATGATCCCGTCGAAGCCGTGTATCCGCTGCACCTCGCTGCGCAGGCGGCGGTTTTCGTCGCGCATCGCCTCATAAAGCCGTGCATTTTCGATGGCGATGGCGGCTTGGTTGGCGAACGCGCCAAGGAACGGCAGGCTGTCCTGCGTGAACCGCCCGCGCCGCGTCAGGCTGTCGAGATAGATTGCACCGATCTGTTGGTCCTTTAGCCGCAATGGCACACACGCAATCGACTGGATCTGCTGGATGACGATACTCTCGGTACCGCCGTAGTAGTCGTCCTTGAGCGCCTCATAGATCAGCACCGGTTCGCCCGCATGCAGCACCCGCTCGACCACACTCGTCGACAGCCGCACCAACTCGCCCACCTGCTGCGCCGCAATGTTCTGGTACATCGCCATCTCAAACCCCGCCGGATGCGTCTCAGACGCCAGCAGAATAAACCCACGCTCTGCCTCCAGCGTCTCCATCGCAATCCGCAACACCGCCCCAAGGACCGTGTCCCGGTCCTGCAACGTGTTGATCGTCTGCGCGATCTCTGTAAGGGCTGTCAGGTGATTCATAGAAGGGGTTAAGGCTATTGGCTGTTAGCTGTTGGGTTGCAATCTGAAAGGGATAACACGGATGGTGCCATGACAGACTTCCCCGAAAGGATGTCGCCATCGGCTGGATTCGGGCAATACGATGACTTCACGACCCAATAGCCAATGGCCAACAGCCAACAGCCCGAAACCAGACGCTATGTAGCGGATGGTTTCGATCACGGTACCACAAAACTTGCCTGCACCGAACGGCTCCAGTTGCCGAGTTCATCGACGATGGAAAGCCGCCAGTTGTAGGGGCCAGAAGGCAAGTTGATACCCACGGTAAGGGTCGTGCTCGTTGGAGGTATGTCGTCTTGCCGCCAGAACAGCTCTTCGATGCTCGAATTGATGGCCCGCCACACCTCGACACGGTACGTGAAGGGAAACGCCACGCGCACGGGCGTCCACGACAGTTCCGGGCGATTAGATGCTACCAACGTGCCACCCGATGGCATCCCCGGCGCAGGTGTCGTCTCGATGATGCGGGCCAAGAGCGTAGGGCGAGAGCGTACAACGTTCCCGCTGCGATCCAGTACGTCAACAACGAAGGCACGGCCCTGCAAGGCTTGCAACGTAGCTGTGGGTAGTTCGGCTTCGGTGAAACTGCGGGTGTAGCGACCGGCTTCCTGATCAGCAGCAAGCGGGACGCGAAAATCTAGGTCCGGCACAACAAGCCATACGCTGTCGACATCTGCTACACCGTCGACGTCGCCGACGAGGGCAACCGCTTGCAGGGCGTATACATCCTGCGGCGGCGGCCAGAAGCGCGTGGTGTGTATCGTTGTGAGCGTGACGCCTTCTACGAACGGCAGGCCAGGCAAACGCACCTCGCGCGCCGTCGTCTGGCCGAGAGCGACGGTGACGGTGTCGCTGGTGATGGCATAGCCATCGCGGATGATGGTTGCTGTGAACGTCGTCGCAAACGTGGGTTCGGCGAGTGTAAGTCGGTCGAAGGCGAAGCGGCCTTCGCTATCCGTGACGGCAAGGTGCGGCCCCGGCGTCAGGCGCACCTCAGCCCCGGCCAAGCCTTCAAAGGGCGCAAACGTGTTCGTTACCCGCCCTTCCAAGCGTCCCGTCCCGTCGAAGTTATCCGAAAGCGGATCGAGCGGGTTGCCTCGCGACGCATCGTCCAAGCAGCCCCAAAGGGCCACCGGAAACAACAAAAGCAGCAGCGTCGGGAAGAGGCGGTTCATGGCGGAAAGGCTAGCATGTCGATTTGCAAGATAACGCGCTGCGATACGAATGGATAGGCGTTTTTTTGGCTTTGCCCTGCCATGCACCCGTTGAAAGCTTGCGAGGGGACTCCCTACATGGAGGCGGGGACTAATTTGTTAGCCACATAGCTAACGGCTACCGTATGTTGTGCCATCCCTTCACGCTACTGCCAAGATGTTATGTCACTTCGTTTCACAACCTGTATGGGCTGGTTGCTTATAGGCTTCCTTAGCATAAGCCCCTCTGTACAGGCACAACAAATCACGCCCGGCTCCTACGTGGATGAACTCGTGGCGGCACAGGACACGCTCTACGTCGAGTTTGTAACCTATTGGGCACAGCATGAGCGCCGTACGCTGCGTATGGTTAAAGGTGATCACCGCATGAAAGATGGCGTGGTGGTCAATGACGATTCCTCGCTTACCCATTACGAAATTCGCGTCATGGAGGAGACGCCCGAAACCTATCAGATGCGTTGGAAACCGTTGCAACACAAAGAAACGAGGGAAAACCCGCTCGCAGGCATTGCTTTCGACGAATCCATGCTATGGGATCTCAACGAGGCAGGAGTGACCTACCAGATTGACACGTGGGGCACCTACGAAAAGCTGACCAATAGCACTGAAGTCTTGGAATCCCTTCGCACCCTTGTTGACACCATGGTCGTGCAGTTAGGTAATGACCTAGACGATAGCACCCGTGTCAAATTTAAAAGCTTCATGGGTGCTATGCTGTCGCCTGAGATTATTGAGAGCACCCTCAGCGCCCCCATGCAACTCTACCACGAACTCCTTGGGTACCAATTCCCGATAGGATTCTGGTGGGACTTCGACTATGGCTTTCCCAACTTCTTCGGAGGTGATCCCTTCCCAGCAACAGGCAAGGCGATCGTTCACCATGTAGACACCTTGCGTGAGGAAGCCCATGTCTATGTAGAAATCGAAGCGGAGGCGGAGGCTATGAAAAACAACATTGTGGAGGTGCTGGTTTCGCTAGGCTCCGACACGCGAGCGGACATCGAAGCAGAACTCGCAGGCATCCCGTTCACGATGACTCAAGAGCAGCGTTTTGTCATCAATTATAATACAGGATGGGTGGAATCCCTGACCTACGACCGCCGCATTCAAGCCCCAGAGAACGAGCGTCATATCTTTTACCGCATGGAACTCGATCCGCCACCCCCACCTGTCTTTCGGTATGCCGACCTGAGTCTGGACGAGCGGATTGAGTTGGACACATTTTTCTCGCTTCGGCAGATCTACGGCAATCCAGATGACTATGACGATACAACGCCCGTCAGCATTCCTATGGCGTATCCGGGCATGGAGGCGATTATCGTCCATACCAACGGCAAGAACTACATCACCGAACTGCACTTCAGCTACAGCGCTGAAAGTGAACCCGACGAGATGGTGGCCGAATACACCTCACTCCTAGGCGAACCCAACGTCGAACAGCCCGACGAGCAAACCCGCGTCTACACGTGGGATGACCCTGTTACGATCTTTGAACTGGTGCTTATGAGTGATGACGAGCAACCGGCTTATGGAATTCTGAGAAACCAGCGATAGCATGCAAATGCTTTTAGAAGCAGCACTACTACTGAGTGTCTCGATCAACATCGTGCTACTGGTCTATATTGTACTTAGCAAGACCAAAAAGAAGGAGGTACAGTCCAAAGAAAAGCGAAAACGTTTCGGGCGAGGACGTAAGCCTTTCGATGTTTCAGCCCTTCCCGACATGCAAATAGCGCTTGCAGAAAAAGCACGAGCTGAAGATGTTGAGGCATTTATACAAGCATTGAACGTGGCGTTTGAACATCGAGATACAACGCCTTTTATTACACTTGCTATGCGCGTTGATGATGACCACAAGCCTACAGAGAGGGCTAAGCTATTCGAGTTTGTTCAGATGTTGATCCTGAGAGTCTTACGAGATGAAGACACGTTTTACGCCGACCCTAAAACGAATAGGTTTATGGTTAATCTGCCTAACTCGTATCCCGAAGATGCTGGCGATTTCTTCCGGGCATTAAAGCGCAAAATACGTGCTGAAGTGCCAGATCATGCAGATCAGGTGACGATGGCGATATCAACGATAATTATAGAAAACGGAGAGCCATTTCCATCAGGGAAAGCGTTTTGGGAATATGCGATGCGAGAAACATAACGAACTGCCTTGCGAGATCTGAAGCCTTATGGCAGCAGCAGAGCTAGAAGCACAAGATGACGAGTACGGTGACCCTTTTGGTATCATCCGGATGCTCTCCATACTATACATCGGCCTTGGGTTGATTCCGCTCATTCTGATACTGGAGGGAGAATCTGTCAATGGGATACCGCTCACGCTCCATCATGCAGTCTCGCCAACATCGATGATTGTAGGAGCTTGGGGAACACTAGCGAGAAAGAAGTGGGGACGGCGCATCAGCTATTTCTTTTCTGTGCTTATGCTCCTAACCTTTAATCTCGGCACGATCATCGGTTGGATGATGATTCGGCATTTGCGCCGTCACAAGGCGCTGTTCTCCTAATTATCCAAGCTTCTCCATCTCACTCATACCGCAGCGATTCAATCGGGTTGGTGCGTGAATGATGACGAGCAACCGGCTTATGGAATTCTGAGAAACCAGCAGTAATTATAGTCCCGTGATGTGATCTGCATTTTCGCGTTAGGTGCAAAATCGAACGCCTTATATGTTCAAGCAACTCAAAGAGTGGTGGCGTATGTCAACGTCATCTCAACGAACTATCCTACCTCAACGAGCTACCCCACCTCAACAAGTTATTCCGCCCTCGAAAACAGCGTTATCTCCTGTTGAGATACCAAGCATGGCGGATTTGGCCAAGAATTTTGAAGCACGTACCTACAGTTTCTCGCTGTATCGTGACGTGCTACTTCCAGAACGTGCGCGCCTACTTCACTGGTTAGGTTCAGTGGACTATTCAGGATATACACGGGAGAAGAGCCTGCGCTATTTGATACGGTACTATCAGCCGGGAGATGAGAACCGCATCTTGCTGCGTTTGGCAGATTGGGTACCCAAGATACAAGCGCTCGCCATACAGTGGACGACAAAACATTTTCCTACGCTTTCGCTAGAGCAGATCAATGCCCAAGCCAATCTCATTCTGTATCTGTCGCGCAAAGTTCACCTTAATGCCCACCCAAGCATACGCCTCATTGAGCAGACCGTTGTAGCTAAAGCCTCTGTTGCTCCAGAAGCTGCGTTCTTTAGGCTACATCCTCAACTACGGAAATACATATACCAGCTTGGCCTACACACAGACGCCGTTATACGGCAACGCATCCTATTCGACCCAGAACCGAACAACCGTCGCCTTTTGCTACACCAGTTACCTTTCGGTCAACTTTCTGAGGAAGAAAAAAATCGCCTGCAGCATGATAAATCCGTGCGTGTACAAGTGTCTTTTGTCAATGCCCAGTTGGAAGCGGGAGAGCGTCTTACAGAAGATGGCCTCACGAGGTATGCGTTTAGCCGCAGCGCATCACTACGTACCTTCGGCCAATATTATCTAGCAAAAGAGTTCAAAGTGGATGCATATACCCTGTACCACGCCCAGACCGACGACACCTTCTACTTTATCAGCGATTATGCTAAAGCTCCTGATGTAGATCACTTTATTCGGGGAGCTAGTCATCCACGCAAAAGGGTGCGTCTCATGTGTTTACGTGCCTTATTGCGGATCGACGTCAATCATATCCGTCGCCTGCCCGTTGCTGAACTTTTAGCTCAAAACAAGGCGCAACGTCGGTTGTTGCTCCCACACTTGCCAGCCTTATTTTCGCTGGAAGAATTAGAAGCATTTAAGCCAAGTCTACTTGCAGATGATCTGATGGGCGATAGACTTTACCTCAATATGCTCTTTTATGCATCCTTTTGGCATTTTGTTGAGGCAGCTTTAGCATGGCTGCTCAAGGATCCTTCGAGCACAAACATTAGCTTTGTCTACAATAGATTTCGAAGCAAGGCACAGTTCGGAGAACGTCTTCCTGCAGGAATGCGGACTACCCTTAACCAGCAGCTAGCACAACTAACAGCATTACCTCAACCATCTCAAACACAAAAGAAACTGATTCGCGAGCTCCAGTTTGCGATGGATCGTGCATGATCGGTTTTCAAGCTTAACGGATAGCTGCCCCTCACTCATACCGCAGCGATTCAATCGGGTTGGTGCGTGAGGCGCGGAGTGCCTGTGTGCTGATGGTGGCCCATGCGATGGCGAGCACGATGAGGCCTGCAACACCGAAGACCCACCATGCCAGATCCGTTCGGAAGGCGTAGGTATCGAGCCAGCGGTCCAAGGCAATGTAGGCCACGGGCCATGCGATGACGTTGGCGAGTAATACGAGCCGGGCAAAGTCCTTCGAGAGTAGCACGACGATACCTGATGACGATGCACCAAGCACTTTGCGGATGCCCATCTCCTTGGTGCGACGCTCCACGGCAAATGTCGCGAGGCCAAACAGCCCGAGACAGGCGATGAAAAGTGCCAGCAACGCGAAGGTAGCGAAGAGTTGCCCAAACCGCTCTTCGTTTTCGTAGAGCGTGGCATAATCGCGGTCGAGGAACGAAAAGCTGAACGGCCATGCGGGAGCCAGTTGGTTCCATGTCGCTTCCATGTCAGCCAGCGTCGTGCGTAGGTCGGTGGCTTGCACTTTCGCAAGGAGGAAGTTCGAACCATCCGTGTCGGGGACTAAGACGAGGGGTTGCATGCGCGTATGAAGCGGCTGAAAGTGGAAGTTCTCCACCACGCCGATGATCTCGCGTGACGTTTCTCGTGCGACGATGCGTTGCCCCAGTGCCTCTTCAGGCGTGGCCCATCCCAGTTCGCGTGCGGCTTGCTCGTTGAGCACCACGGCGCCCTCGGTGTCGGTTTCTATTGCGGCGTCAAACGTATGGCCAGCACGAACGTCGATCTGCAAGACATCAAAGTAGTTGTAATCGACAGCCATGTACTTGAACGAATAGAGCGGAGCCTCTTCGCCTTGGTCGGCGCGCTGGATGCCGACGCCATAGGTCCCGGTCCCCGGTTTGCGGCTTGCAAAGGCAACTTGCTCGACGCCACCGAGCCGCGTCATCTGTTCAGCCAAGGCCGTTCCTTGCGTCTGCAGCGCAGCATAGACGGGCATCGCCACGACTTGGTCGGGCTGCAAGCCGAGGTGCTTGGTTTGCATGAAATGGAGTTGCTGATAGACGGTCGCAGTAGCAATGATCAGCAAGACCGAGATGCTAAACTGTACGATAACGAGGCCACGGCGACTGCGTGTTTTCGTGGGACCACCGCGCCCCAACCAGCCTTTAAGCACACGTAGCGGCGCGAGCCCGGAAAGCATCAGTGCGGGATATGCCCCGGCGAGCACACTCACCAAGACCGTCACGCCGAGCAGACCAAATACCAAGGTGGCATCCCATTGCAGTGCCAACGGACTGCCGAGCAAGGCACTGCCTGCAGGCAATACCACCGCCACCAAGCCGACGCCCAGCACCACCGCAATCACGGTCAGCAAGGTGGACTCGCCAAAGAACTGCGCTGCTAATTGTCGCCGGTTCGCGCCGAGAACCTTGCGCATACCGACTTCCTTTGCACGCGTCGTCGCTCGTGCGGTGGCAAGGTTGACGAAGTTGATGCACGCCAGCAGCAGAATGAACAGCGCCACTACACCGAGTAGATAGAGCTGCTCGATGCTGGTTGGCGTGCCGGGCTCGTTACCGAGCGGGCGCACATGGATCTCGGTCAGGGGCTGTAGCCACATGCGCCACGACATCCCCATGCGTTCGAGCACCGGCCCGGCGTGCGTCGTAATCATCTGGGGAAACGCCGCTTCCATCTGGGCGACATCATGGCCGGGTGCAAGGAGTACGTAGGTGTAGAACGGATTGCTGCCCCATTGCGCAAGCCAGCCGTACTGCAGCGTCGAGAACGAGAGCAAGAAATCGAAGTGCATATGTGCTTGGCGGGGCAGGTCATCCATCACACCCGTCACGGTGTAGTCGTCGCTGTTGTTGAGGCGAATGGTCTGGCCGAGCGCCTCGCCGTCGCCGAAGTATTTACGCGCCAACGAGGTTGTGAGCACGACGGTGTTGGGTGCCTCAAGCGCCGTCTCGGGGTCGCCTTCATAGAGGTTGAAGGTGAACATCTCGAATACAGCCGCTCCAGCGAAGTAGCCGCCGCCTTCGAAGAAACGCTGTGTGCCATGCTGCATGAGGACCTCGCTGCCATACGGCAGGAACCGCGCCATCGCCTCCACATCGGGGAAGTCAGCTTGGATTTGCGGTCCCATCGGCGCCGAAGTGAGGGCGTTCTGGAAGGTGCCCGTTGGCTGCTCCCAATCGACCACCACGCGGTAGAGCCGATCGACGTTTTCGTGGAAGCGGTCGTAGCTACGCTGGTCTTGCACGTAGAGGTAGATGACGAGGAAACACGCAATGCCCAGCGTCAATCCGGCAAGATTGATCGCCGCATAGGTCCGGTAGCGGACGAGATTCCGAAAGGCGGTCTTGAGGTAGTTTTCGAACATGACACAGTACCAGTAAAACGCGTTATGGATGCGATGCGGAATCATGCCAAGGACTTGCCCCCAATACCAGCATGTCGCACGTATGGAACCTTCGGTAACTGCAAGGTGATGAAAGAACTCCTCGAAGTCACCCACGGGCGTCTCAGCAGGCCCGTCGGGCAACAGACGATTGAGTAACCAAGCCGCAAAGCGAGGCGGGCGTGGTGAAGGCGATCCGGGCATGCAAACTCACGTTGTGTTCAACTTTCGTGGGGTGGAAAGGGTGAAGA
>CAYYHN010000070.1:9870-11074 GCA_964471245.1 uncultured Rhodothermaceae bacterium
TTGGAGGTCGTCAGCGGCTGGCGTGAGTGGAGTAGATCGACAGCGTAGGAGTCGGCAACCATCAAACTGTTCTTCCATCCACTCTTTCTCTCATCCATCCTCTCCAAACCGTCCATCCTTCGTGTTGCGTGGTGCACCACACAACGCGATGCCCCTACTCGACGGCTAAGTTGGCAATGCCCGCCCACATCCGTTCATCGACGGCGCGGACATCGAGCAGCGCTTGCTTGCCCGCCCGTGTTAGCTCATAGATCCGCTTTTGCCGTCCACCTCGCTCCGGCGTGGCCTCCGAGAGCGATGATGTGAGCATCCCCTTCTTGACGAGACGGTCGAGCGGCATGTAGACGGCTCCCAAGGACCACTTCTGTTTGGTCAACGAAGCAAGTTCGGCGCGAATGGGAATGGAGTAGGCGTTGCCTTGGAGCCGCCATACAGCCAGCAAGATGTATTCTTCGGTTCGGGTTAACAGGCGCATTGCAATCCTAATAAATTGAAACAAATACTTCTACGTAGGCAAATCGATATGTTTCAATTTATTAGGTTAAATTTTTAGCATAAAAGATTGATTAACCCTCATGAGGTCCTTTGTGAAGTACGCAGCGTACCTTGCAGCACCCCGCACTACCCATTTCGCACGCCACATGAGACCGTATTTCATCTGCATGACGCCACGTACCGGCAGCACGTTGCTATGCGAAGCGTTGAAAGCCACCGGCATCGCAGGGCGACCCGAAGAGTACATGCTCGCTGATAGGCCCGAGGATTTGCTGAAGCGCTATGACGCTACCGGCTTCGAAGACGTGCTTGATGAAGTACTGCGCCAAGGCACCACGCCCAACGGCGTCTTCGGCCTCAAGCTGGGCAGCGGCCCCGGTGGCGGGCTACCCGAATTGCTTGCTGTGCTCCGCGCCACCACACCGGGAAGCACCGATGCCAAACGCGTGCGCTATGCCTTTCCCGGCCTTCATTGCATTTTCCTGACGCGACGCCACAAAGTTCGCCAAGCCGTCTCGTGGTGGAAAGCCATCCAGACGCAGCAATGGGTACAGCGCACCGGGACGACAGCCGTGGCCCTATCCGATGACGCCTATGACTTCGCCGCCATCGATCATCTGGTGCAAGAAATTATCCTGCGCGAAGCCGCGTGGCAAGAATGGCTACGTGCCCAAGCATGCCCGCGCCACACCGTCGTCTACGAGGACCT
>CAYYHN010000071.1:0-11027 GCA_964471245.1 uncultured Rhodothermaceae bacterium
GGTCCGCGTCGTCTTTCGCCGTTTTTTATTCCCATGTTGATCCCGGACATCGCACCCGGGCACATCTCGATGAAGTACGGCTTCAAAGGCCCGAACTACTGTGTTGTCTCGGCCTGTGCTACCGGCAACAACAACATCGGCGATGCCTTCATGCTGATCCAACGCGGCGCGGCGGATGCGGCCATCTGCGGCGGGAGTGAAGCCTCGGTGTCCGAACTCGGCGTCGGCGGCTTCAATGCCATGAAAGCCCTCTCGACGCGCAACGACAGCCCTGAAACGGCGAGCCGCCCGTTTGATGCTACGCGCGATGGCTTCGTCCTGGGCGAAGGCGGTGGTGCCCTGTACATCGAGACGCTCGAAAGCGCCCAGAAGCGCGGCGCGCGCATCTACGCCGAGATCGTCGGTATTGGTATGAGCGCCGACGCGCACCACATCACGGCTCCTGACCCGGAAGGCCGCGGTGCCTACCTCGCGATGACGGCCGCCCTCCGTGACGCTAACCTCAAGCCTGAGGACGTCGACTACCTCAACATGCACGGCACCTCGACGCCGCTAGGCGACATTGCCGAGACCAACGCCATCAAGCGCGTCTTTGGCGACCACGCCTACAAGATGAACCTGTCTTCGACGAAGAGCATGACGGGACACTTGCTGGGTGCTGCCGGAGCCATCGAAGGCATTGCCTCGATCCTTGCCATCTACAATGACCGCATCCCGCCGACGATCAACTTCTCGGAACCGGACGAAAACTGCGACCTGAACTACACCTTCAACACGCCGCAGGACCGCACAGTCGACGTTGCGCTGAGCAATGCGTTCGGCTTTGGCGGGCACAACACATCCGTGGTTTTCAAGAAGTTTGTCGACTAACACGGTTGAGGTTCAGCCCTTACCTGTTAGAATAACCGTTCCAATCGCAACGCCCACGACCAGTGCTGGTCGTGGGCGTTTTTCGTGTACCTACGGGCGCTTGCTGACATAAAGCACCGTTTCCAGCGCCTTTCAGGTTAAGCACAGGCATTCTGCACCGATACTGGTCAGTACTTTGGAGCGCTGCCATTACTTTCATGACGTCAAGACGCCATACAATCGCTACGGTTACACTCTGCTTGCTGGGGCTCTTTAGCTTGCAAGCACACGTAGCGTCCGCGCAACTCTTTCCTACAGAGCCGGTCTTGACGCAGTACATCCATGACACCTGGACCGACGCTGAAGGATTGCCTCAGCTTTCTGTCTATGCCATTGCACAAACGCACGATGGCTACTTGTGGTTGGGGACCCAAGAGGGGCTGGTGCGCTACAATGGCCACACGTTCACAGTGTTCGACAAACTGAATACCCCTGCGTTTTCGGAAAGCCACATCATCCGGGCCCTGCATGTCGCGCAGGATAGCACGTTGTGGATTGGCACGATGGGCGGAGGACTCCTCAGCTACAAAGATCGGCACTTCTCGCCATTCAGCACCGAAGCGCCCCTTGGTAAGGACATCAGCAGTTTTGCAGAAGCCGCCAACGGCACGCTATGGATTGGCACATTCGATGCAGGCTTATTTGCTTATACTGGTGACAGCTTGCATGCTTGGACAGCCGAAAACGGACTCGCCGAGACCTTTGTCAGCGCGCTCGCCTTCGATGGCGACGGTACACTGTGGATCGCGCAGAAAGAAGCGCTCCAAGCATGGGATGGCACCGCCTTTACGACGTTCACCTCTAACGATGGCCTACATGCAGGGCGTATGCTCGCCTTGGCAACCACGGCCGAAGGCGGCGCGTGGGTCGGCACAAGCGCGGGCCTCCAATTCGCCGACGGAAACACGCTGCGTCCGTATGCGACGTTCGCCGAAGAGGCCGCTATCGAATCCTTGTGGCTGGAGCCCTCGGGCATGTTATGGGTCGGCAGTCGACAAGCTGGGCTGGGCCGCCTGCACACTGATGGCCGCTTCGATACGTTCGGTGCGGAGCAGGGCCTTACCCATGACTTTGTTACATCGATCTACCGAGATCCTGAAGGCAGCGTCTGGGTTGGTACCGACGGCGGCGGCCTCAACCGGCTCCGCCAAGGACGGTTTACGCCTTTTACCGAGCAAGAGGGTTTGGCTTCCAATTCGGCTTACGGTGTTTTCGAAGACGACCGTGGCAGGATCTGGATAGGTTCTGAATCCGGCGGCGTGACCCGTATCGATCAGGAGCAGATCACCACGTTTGGGGTTGTTGATGGCTTGGCTTCACCTAGTGTGATGAGTTTTGCCAATGATGGCACAGGCGGGGTATGGATTGGCATGTACGGCGGTGGCATACAACGCCTCGTTGACGATCGCTTCGTCGAAGCCTATTCCACTGCCAATGGCTTGCCAAATGACGGAGTCTCGACCCTTGTCGCGGATACAGATGGCAGCCTATGGATCGGGACCGACGGTGGCATTGCACACTTAAAGGATGGCGAACTGAAGACCTATAGCACCGACGACGGGTTGGCCAGTCCTTACGTCATTGCATTGTACCAAACACGTGACGGAAGCCTGTGGGTTGGCACATACGGTGGCGGCATGCAACGCTTCCACAACGGCTCCTTCGATGTCCATTACACGACAGAAGAAGGCCTCGGCGGCGATATCGTGGTGGGCTTTTTAGAGGACCGCAACGGAATCTTATGGGTTGGAACCTATGGGGGCGGCCTTAGCCGCGTGGAAGGCGGTACCGTACAGACGCTCACCTTCCGAGACGGTCTGTACAGCGACTCCGTCTACGGGCTCGTGGAAGATGACGAAGGCACCCTCTGGCTGACCTCGAACAAAGGCATCTTTACTCTGAATCCTGAAGATGTAGCAGCCTACCTTGCGGGCGAAGCGCTGAACTTCTCGTATGAAGTGTATGGACTTGCCGACGGGCTCGAAAGCAAAGAGATGAACGGCGGCTTCCAGCCTGCCGCATGGAAAGGCCAAGATGGACGCCTCTGGTTCCCTTCCATGAAGGGCGTTGCCATGTGGGACCCCAGTCAGCAGCACACCAATACCATCGTCCCGCCCGTCGTGATCGAGTCGGTGACGCGGAACGAGAAGCCGCTCACGTTGCAACCGACACAGGCGTTGGCGGCTGGTGTCCAAAAGCTTGCCATCAGCTTTGCAGCCCTAACGTTCGTCAACCCAGAGCATGTGGCGTATTCGTATTTCCTAGAAGGATACGATGAACGCTGGAGCACGCCCGACCTAAGCGCACGCGCCACCTATACGCACCTGCCGCCGGGAACTTACACCTTCCGAGTACGCGGCCGCAACAGCGATGGCGTCTGGAACGAAGCAGGGACCTCAATGGTTTTCGTGGTGCAGCCCTTCTTCTACCAGACCACGTGGTTCAAGACCTTAGTCGGCTTGCTGCTCGTCCTTTCAGCGCTTGGCTTCTATCGCTTGCGCGTCAATCATTTGAAGGCTCGGCAGCGCGAGTTGGAGCGCCTTGTTGAGGTGCGCACCCACGACCTCCGCCTCGAAAAAGAGCGGACAGTAGCCTCAAAAAAAGTCATTGAGGCCCAAGCGAATAAGCTGCAAGAACTCGACCGCTTCAAGACGCGCTTCTTCTCAAACGTCTCGCACGAGTTCCGTACACCGCTCACCATGATCATCGGACCGCTGGAGAATGCCCTTCAAGGCCTCTACGGCACCCTCTCGCCGACGCTACACAAGCAGACGGAAATCATGCTACGCAACGGCATGCGTCTGATGCGCCTCATTAACCAGTTGCTCGATCTCTCGAAGATGGAAGCTGGCAAAATGACGCTGCAGACACAAGGTCGCAACATCGTCGATTTCCTCGAAGGCTTGCTGTACACGTTTACGCCATTTGCAGAGAAGAAGCAACTGACCCTAGGCTTTACCAGCAGCAACGACCACCTTGACCTCTATTTCGAGCCTGACAAGTTGGAAAAAGTGTTCTTCAACTTACTCTCGAATGCCGCCAAATTCACTCCCGGAGGCGGTGCAATCAATGTCGCCATTTCCGAACGACCTGCCGATGAGGCAGCACCTGATGGGTATGTGGTTGTTGAGGTACGCGATACGGGCAAAGGCATCCCTGCGGCACAACTACCACATGTTTTCGACCGCTTCCACCAAGTCGACGGCTCCAATACGCGCGAGCACGAAGGAACGGGGATTGGCTTGGCGCTTGTGAAAGAGTTGGTGCTCCTCCACAAAGGGGAGATCGACGTTTCCAGTACCGTCGGAGAAGGCACTACGTTTACGATCACCTTCCGCAAAGGCACGGCACACCTCGCCGAGAACCAAGTGAAGGAACGTACGTCTACCCAGGCATCCGATACCAACAAGTTTCTACAAGAACTCTCCGCGCTCCATTCCGACCTGCCCTACATCCAGCGCAACGATGCGACCGATGCGGTACCAAGCCTCGCACCCGATGCTCCAAAGCTCCTCATCGTGGATGACAACGCCGATGTCCGTGACTACATCAGCTCCATATTGGGTACCAGCTATCATCTAGTCAAAGCCGTAGATGGAGTCGATGCCTTAGCTCGCTTGCGCGAGCAGACGGTCCAACTTGTAATTAGCGACGTGATGATGCCTCGGATGTCGGGCAATGAGCTATGTCGACGCATCAAACAGGAGGCGGACCTGCAGCATATTCCTGTGCTGCTCCTCACGGCTCGTGCTACGCACGAAGGTAAAATGCAAGGCTTGCAAGAAGGTGCCGACGACTATATGTCGAAACCGTTTAATGCCAAGGAGTTGCTGGTACGAGTGGCAAATCTGCTGGAAACCCGGAAGCTAGCAGGCGAGCTGAAGGTCCTCAACAATCACCTTGAAGCCAAAGTCGAAGAGCAAGTTGCGCTTATCATGGATGAGCGCAAACGTTACGAAGCCGCTCTCATTCGCGAACGTGATCGTGCCCAGATCTCATCCCGTATGAAGTCGGCCCTGCTCGACAACGTAAACCATGAGTTCCGCACGCCTCTTTCAGCCATCTTGGGATTTGCCCAACTGATTAAGCTAGAAACCACGGCAGAATTGCACGAGTTCGCGGTGACTATCGAAGAAGGTGGTACGCGCCTGTTGCGCACGTTGGACGCATTGGTTGTACTCTCGGATCTAGAAGCCGACGAACAGCAGGAACAGAGCGAGCCGGTCGACTTGGTGACGATTGCTCGCCGCGCTCTTGATAGGCACCGTGAGATCGCTGAAGAAAAAGGTCTGCGAATTGCGCTGCGAACCCCACGTGCCACTTCGATTCATGCCAACCTAACCCCCGAGTGGATCCGCGAAATCATCGATCAGCTCTTGGAGAACGCCATCAAGTTTACCGAAGAAGGTGATGTTTCCGTGTCGGTACACCATGAGGGCCAACGAGCCGTACTTAAGATTCGTGACACGGGCATCGGCATCGACTCCGACAAACACCAAACGATCTTCGATGCATTCAGACAAGGAAGTGCAGGATTGGCGCGCTCGCACGAAGGCATGGGCATTGGCTTGACGATTGCGAAACGCCTCACCGAGCGCATGCATGGCACGCTTGAAGTGCACTCGCTACCCGGCGAAGGCAGCACATTTACGGTCTCCTTCCCCCTTAGCGAGACACTTTCAACCGGTCCAAAGCCGGATACCTTCCACCAGCCTAGCGAGTTGGAATGATCGGAAGGTATCCGACCCATATAGAAAAAGCCCGCTACGTGCTGCCGTAGCGGGCTTTTTTGCTTGATGAACTTGACTATTTTTTAGGCCGCGTTCGAGTCTACTACCTTTATCATTTCTGATCGCCACCAATGTGAACTGCACAGACCGCCGGGATCCCCACGATGCCCAACTATCCTTACCGTTCGCTTGCCATCAAGCAACTGCGCGCATGTAGCCTACCAACACGTGAGTCGTGTACTTTACCTACTCGGCTGCTTATTTCATCAGCATCACGGCCCGCGTTGCGGTGAATACTTCACCTACGGCGCGCAGCATGTAGACTCCGCTCGGGAGATGCGACCCATCCAAGGCAAATGTGTGCGTCTGATCTGCCGCCAGCTCGCCTTCATACGCCGTTAGCACACGCTGACCAAGCACGTTGTACATGCAAAGCGATACGGTTTGTGATCTATTCATGCCTAGGGTAAAGGAAGCGGAGGGTTTGAATAGATTCGGGTAGACGGATGAGAGCAAAAAGGAGGACAGCACACCGACACTGAAGCCTACATTCAACCTTCTCATGCATCAACCTAAAACGCCTCTTCATATACGATAACCCCATCAGCGTCGCGCAAGGTAACGTAGTCCACGGCTCCGGCTCCTTCGAACTGGAAGCGTAGACCAATGACCTGACCCACAGCAGTGCTTGCCTCGCCCACAAACGCGCTGTTCTGGCCAATTTGGACGCGCACAGAGGTCCCGTTGACTTCGAGCTGAACCCGTTGCCATGTGGCGAGATCGGTGCCAAAAGTCGAGAGGTCGTTGGTGGTGCCAGCTAGGTAGTTCATGCCAAGCAGCAGACCAAGATCGCCGACACAACCCGGCTGTGCGAGGGGTAATTCGAACGCACCGCGCTCGCCAAGAACCGTTACTCCGGCACGCCCACAGGGGTAGCGCTGGGTATTGATCGTGCGGCGTATGGCCGTCTCTAGCGTGAAGCCGTCGGTCTGGACGCTGTCAAAGGAACGCACGTTGTAATACTCCACCACCTGATGTGAGGCATCGGCATCGTAACCCTGCTCGCGCAGCCATGCTGGCGTGACCGTTAGCTCCTCAGCGGACGTCGCAAAGGCATCCGTCAGGTAAATCGGATTGCGCGCACCATCAATGAGCGCAATCCAGCCGTTGGTGGTGATGTGGAGTGGATGCTCTGCGATGATACGGTCGTCGGCGATGAGCTTGGCGTTGAAGAAGCCGGGGCGGTAATAGGTCGAGGTATAGGTTTGCAGTGTGGGGTCAACCTGCGTCCGTCGCCGCTCGTCCCACGACTGCTGGATGAAGAAGCTATCTGCCTCGATGCCAGAGAGGTTGTACTCGAAGATAACCGTGTTGGGGACGCCGCTGGTCACAGGTCGACTCGTGAACTGGACGACTGCCTCATCGGTTGCTTGGGCCGCGTTTTGCACACGTACATACCATGCGAAGGCCAACACAAGTGCCAGCACCGGGAGCGCCAAGTAGAGCAGCCGGACATCTGTACGGCGACGCGACACGGGTGGCGGAACAGGTACCGGCTCAGCAGACAGCGTTTGGGGTACATGAACCAAGGATGGTACCTCAACACGTACGGTCTGTTCGAAGGCCCGCCATGAGGGGTATCCCAAAAAGAGGGCGAGTGTATCGAGCGAGTGGCGGCTCGGCGAGCTCTGGTAAGCGACACGGCCCCAGATACGCTTGAGCGTGGTGGCACTGATAGCTCGTCCCGTCTGCTCTTGGATACGAAAGCTAAGGTCTTCGAAGTCGCGGGTCGTCCAGTCCGCAGCATCGCCCCAACCGAGGTGCTGCTCAATCTGGGCTTTGCCGTGGTCGAGGGTAGAATGGGGCATCAGAGGGTGGGTACGATGTCGGCCATCGGCTGCACAACAGCCATGCACGGACTTGCATCAACGTGAACAGGGTTTGAATGGTATTTCGCGCCCCACGGGTTTTTGTTTCGGGCTATTAGCGCAACGGGCATAGCCACTGTGTTGATGCCTTCCTCATGCACTGCTTCTACTCGTATTCAAGCCCATGCACAAAGCTTCGTTAGTTCTCTTCGCCGGCCTCCTATTCGTGAGCACAGCCACCGCACAAGACGGGGCGATCCCGATGAACAACTCACGTTGGGAGGCTCCACCCAATGCCGTCGAGTTTACGACACATGAAGGCACCCCCGCCGCACGCATCCTCGACGGCAGCGCATCGCTGACCTTGCGGAACGCAGACTTTTCAAACGGCACCATCACGTTTGATGTAGCGCTCGAAGATGCTGGGTTCATCGGCATCCATGTTCGGCAATCGGCAGACCAAGCGGAGAGCGAGTATGTGTACCTGCGCGCCTTCTGGCCGGTCGCGCCTCGTTCACGCAACGCTGTCCAATACACCACCGTGACAAAGAACGTAAGCCTCTGGGATCTGACGGATGAGTACCAAGGCGCTGCACGCCTCCTGCGCGGTCCATGGAACCGGGTAAAGCTAGTCGTTTCAGGCTACCAGATGCGCGTATACGTCAATGACATGGAGCGTCCGACGCTGCATATCCCCATCCTCGAAGGTACAACCCAATCCGGCGGCATCTCGCTTGTCGGACAGGCGACGTTTGCCAACGTGGTCGTGCAGCCTGGTGTCACAGAAGACGTGCCTGCAGCAGCTGGCTACGACCCGACCAGCAGCGACACCCGCTACCTTCGCGCATGGGAAGTTACACCGCCTCAAGACTTCCCTTTCGGCCGCGCTTTAGTGCTCGATGTACCCGTGGCGGCTGGCAGCGATGTGGCACTGGAACCCGACATGCCGAGCGACGCCACCACATGGACGCCGCTAGCGGCAGGACCCCGCGCGCTGGTCAACATCAGCCGATTGCATGGCCTTACGCCACCGGGCGAACGGCGACTTGCGTGGGCCAAAACCACGATCACATCTGAAACCGCACAGATACGCCGCCTCGACCTTGGCTTCAGCGACGAGGTGTGGATCTTCCTCAACGGTCAGTTCATCGGATCCGACACCAATTACTACGGCACACCGGGCATGAAATCGCCCCGAGGCCGCGCCGCCCTCGAAAACACCTCCCTTGACCTCCCCCTCGCAGAAGGCGAAAATGAACTCATCATCGGCATTGCCAACTACTTCTTCGGCTGGGGCCTCATTGCTAGACTCGATGACACGAATGGCATCTTGCCGGAGTAAGGCAAGTAAGGCAAGGGCGTCCGATCGGTACAGGCTCACCGTAGGGCATCCAGCTTAAGCACAAACCCGGGCAACACCTCCTCGCCTGAGACGATACCATCGAAGCCTGCAACCACGTCTGTCGTCCCGTCGGCGCGATAGATGTACACATGCTCGGCACCCGGATCGACGAGCCACGCCAACTGGCAGCCATTTGCGATCCAGTCCTGCATCTTCGCTTGCAACGCTGCCAAACGGTCCGAGGGCGACTTGAGTTCGATGACAAAGTCCGGGCAGAGAGGCGCAAACTTGTCTTGTTGTTCGGACGAAAGGCTCTCCCAACGTTCCTGTTGCACCCATGCGACATCAGGCGCACGCATGGATGTGTCAGGTAATATAAAACCGCCATCGGAACCTGTCACGACACCGAGATTTTGCAGCTCATTCCAGCGCATTATTTGCATCAACAGTTTGGCATTTATGGCCGAGATGAAGGTGTATTCGGGCAAACGAATGATAATCTCACCCGTAGCTGCACGCTCAAAACGAAGATCGCGATTATCGACACATAGCTCAAAGAACTCGTCATCCGTCATCGACTTGACGACATCACCTCGTAGAACGACAGCGTCCTCCATAACACGTAATTGGCATAGACTGGAAGGCCTTGTGTTACACGACATGGCCCTCGCTTCGATCCACCTTAATAAAAGCACGTCATCGCTAGTCCCGTTCCAGACTCGCGATGACGTGCTTGATTGAAAATGCCCTTCATGTTGCCGCGACCGTTCGGTTCAACAACCCAACAGCCAACAGCTAAGAGCCAACAGCCCCAACTAATTCATCTCCAACGGCTCGTAGTCTTCGAAGAGCGAGACATTGGCGGCGTCGACGGCGCTGCGGTAGGCGGGCCAGTCGTCGGCGAAGAAGGCGTTGACGGCGTCGAGGACTTCCTGCATCTTGCCGCGGGCCTGCTCCATAGCGATGCTAGCGCTCGGGTCGGGGGCGTTCATGCCGCTGGCAATGTAACCACGGGCGGTGAACATCATGCTATTGAGCGTCGTCGGGTCACGGCGGATGCCTTCGACCTGCTTGCCTGAAACCATCTCGTTGATTTCCTTCAGCCGGTCCTTCACCTCCTTGCCCTGCTTCTTGAGATCTTTGGCCGCATCATCATCGCGGTCGCCGAGCTGCTTGTTGATCGCATCAACGGTCTCGCCTGCCTTGCGCATGCGCTCGTTGGCCTTGTTCATGATTTCGGCATGGCGCTCCCAGTTCATGTACATGTCATGGCGGGCCTGCATATCGGCCATGCTGACCTCAACGCGGGGATCCATCTCGACATTGATGGTCGTTTCGGAGGTTTGGCCGCCGTAGGTGATGCGCGCGGTGTACGTGCCGGGCAGAACCGTTGCGCCGCCGGGCTCAGGGCGGTTGCGCATGGCGCCCCCCGGGCCCCCACCAAAGCGTATGCCTTTCTGGTCGAGGTTCCAGTATGTGCGGTTGACCCCCGCCTTCACCTCGCGCTCTAGCGTGCGGATCACGTCGCCGTCTGCATTCAGGATCTCGAGCTTCACCTTGTCCTTCTCGCCCATGTCGTCGTCCGCCATCGCCTCGGCGCTAGCATTCGGGCCGCTCGTTTCAGCGTCTTCCTCGGCGGCGCGTGCTTCAGCCATCGCCTCGAACGCGTCAGGGTTGACAGTGAACGTGATCATCGCACCACGGCGACGGTTCTCACCCGCAAACACGGCATCGGCGATGAAGCGAACCCCCGTGGCTTGCCGCCAGACCGACAGGTAGGCCGTCGGCGCTTCGAAGGCATGGACCATCTCGTCCATCAGGCCCGCGCCTTGCTGCGCCATCTCGCGGAACGGACGGATGTCGTCCAACACAAACGCCGAGCGGCCGAAGGTGCCGATAACGAGGTCGTGCTCGCGCGGATGGATGGCGAGGTCGATCGTCGAAGCCGTCGGGTAGCCATTGGTGAACTGCGTCCATGTCGAGCCGCCGTCGATGCTGATGTACAGACCGAGTTCGGTGCCCATGAACAGGAGGTTCGGCGCAATCGGGTCCTGCGCGACGGAGAGCACGAAGCCATTCACGTTGTCGGCATCGGCGAGGCGCTCCCAACTCTGTCCGTAGTCGCGGGTCCGGTACATGTACGGCTCCCAGTTGTTGCGGCGGTGGTCCTCGAAGACG
>CAYYHN010000072.1:0-6440 GCA_964471245.1 uncultured Rhodothermaceae bacterium
CCATTGATAATTGGTAGCCGCTGAAGCTACGGGGTCGATGTACTGGTCGAAGAAGCCTTGTAGTGGATGCGCTTTGCCTAGTCGAGGTCGTCCTACCATAGGCAGCGCATAAAGTAAGGGGCCGTGGCTAACGTACTGCTGGGCGAGTAGGTCTTCGCTCACCACTGGATCGGCATCAAAGGAGATGGTCACACGGTCGCCAGTTGTCCATGTTTTCGTCAGATAGATATAGGCATCGTCCTCGCGTTGCGATGCATTGGAGGCCACAGAAACGGCTGAAGCCCATTGGGGCTTTCGTAGCACCAAGTCAAAGGTGGTTGGTGTATCCGTTTTCACCTCAAAGGTGACCGTATGATCAAATGGGTAGGCCGTGCGTTGCTGAATGGTAACAGCCGTTCCGTTCACCTCTGTTTGTAGCGTCGAGGGGCCGTATAACTGGGCGACGAGGCCTGTCGCGCTACGCATCCACATCGATTGCACAAAGTAGGGGTAGATGCGTCCTGCGTTTGGCACGCAGCAGACAGCCACGTCTTGGTGGGCAGGCGAATACTTGTACCTATTATGCCCGTCTCTGCCCACATCTTCTGGGTGCAAAGCCCCAAGCGCATGGTAGCTGTTGTCGGTCTTGCAATAGGCAATGCTGCGACCATCTGGGTGTCGTGCGCCTTGTCCAGCGTTGTAGAGCAGCCACTCGATTTTATCGGCCCATACCGCTTCGCCTGTGAGCTCGAGTAAGACGGCATAGGCATGAAGCAGTTCATGCAGTGAGCAGTATTCGTAGCCGGTATCCGTGGCATTGGCCAACCGCCCTGCGACCCACTCGTCGCCGATCGGCGCGCCACTTGGGGTGGTCACCTCTTCCAAGCGTGTGAGGTAAGCAGCAAGTGCTTCGTCGTGAACGGGGTTGTCGCTGTAGTGCGCGGCAAGTGCCAGCGTGCGCAAATGCTCGTAGGTGTGCACGCCGTGGCCCTGAAAGCGGTACGCGGGATCCAACAGGTTATCGATATGGATATCGACCTCTGCCAACTCGTGCTGGTTGTAGTCCTCGTATAGGAACAGGGCGTAGTCAATGTAGGCGCGGTCTCCGGTGTGGTGATGCAGCCGTTGGAGGACGTCGGTAAACATCAGTCCATGCCCAATGCCCGCAAACGGCTGGGTTACATTGAAGGGCTGCGAAGCACCACGTGGATACTGTTCCATCGTGTGGCGGACGGCTCGCTCGACGGCGGCGAGCACCCGCGCATCATCGGTAGCTTCGTAGTAGGCCAAGAGGCCGCGCATCAACGTTGTTTGGGCCCACAACTCGCCGTTCTCGGTGCTGTGCTGAAAGCGAAGGTCGCGGCCATAGACACCGAGGTAGCCATCGGGATCTTGAGTGGCGAGCTTGTCATCCACAAAGGCGGCCGTTTGTTCAAGTGCAGGTTCGTGCCCAGTCAACAACGCATGGCGTATATAGCCGTCCCACCAGTTGCCTTGAGTCTCGCTGTTCCACCACAGGAACTGGACTTGCCACTCGCCCCCGTCATCCGTGATCGCTCCCACATCTTTGTGCGTGACATCATTCGTGAGACGGTCCTCGCCAAATATGTCATCTTCGACGATCAGATCCGGGACCAGTTGGTCGAGGTGTCCGACGAAGCCCTCTTCCAGATCTTGCTGCATTTGGTGGGCAATCCATCCGTTCGGTTTGATGGCACCAAAAGGCAGGGGCTCAAGCGACGACATAGGAGTAGGCGGATTGACTTGTGGGGCACAGGCACTCGCCAAGAGTAGCACTCCAAGCGCACCAAAAGTGCGGTGTATAAGATTAGGGTATGTCTTCATTACTTAGCTACGGCAGCGCGGATGTCCCGGTCCCAAGCAACGATAGCGTCTTGAAAACGGGCAACCAGGTCGGGATGTTGTTCGGCGAGATTACGCGTAGAGGCGGGGTCGGCCACCATGTCGTAGAGTTCTAAGCGCTCCAGCGTTTTCCACCACATGAAGTGCCACCGCTGGTCGCGGTAGTAGTAGCCCTCTGTTCGGAGGCCCATCGCATCGGTGGGTGAGCGAGTCTGGGTGATGCGCCCGATCAGCGCTTCGCGCGACGGAAAATCACGCCCTTCGACGAGCGGCTTGAGGGAGCGCCCCGGGAGCTCCTCTGGAATCGCAACGCCCGCGTAATCCAGCAGCGTGGGGACGATGTCTGTCGTAGAAACTAACTCGTCCGCAAAGGTTTGTGGTGTGATCTGGCCTTCCCAATGCAAGATGATCGGCGTGCGGAACGACAAGTCGTGGAGCCCCAGCTTACCCTGTGTGCCGCCGTTTTGGATGAGGTCGCTGTCGTCCGTGTAGTCGACGAACGGGGGTTGCTCCCAGCCGTTGTCATTAACGTACACGAACAAGGTGTTTTCCAGCAATCCTGCTGCTTCGATGTAGTCGACGAGGTCACCGACACCAGCATCCCACCATGTGCAATTGCCATAATAAAGCTTGGCTGAGGCCGCGAGGTCGGAGTTTTGGTAATACTTGAGGTACTTATACGGCGGGTCAAGCGGCGTGTGGGGGAGGGACGGGCCGTACCAGATGTAAAAAGGCTGATCGGCGTGGTCATCGATGAAGTCGTAGACAGGCTGCATCGCTTCGCGTGCTAAGGCCATGCCTTTGCCGCCCATAAACTCATGGAACCACCCTGCCCCACGCGGTGCATTCAGGTCCCATCCTTCCGACATGCCATGCGTGAATCCGCCGTTCGTGTACGACTGCTCCCACCATTTTCCACCTTGGAAGCTAGCATATCCCTGTTCGGCTAGCAGTTTCGGCAGGGTCGTGAAGTAGTTCATGGCCACATAACTAAAGTTCTGCTCCCACATCTGCTGCTGCTCGGGTGTGCCTTGCTGGTACGCTTCGTCACGCTCCATTTCGATGGCCGCATACTGGCTAACGAGTTCATTGTACTGGGTCGGGAAGTAGCCCGTCATCAACGTCTGCAAGGATGGGCGACAGTGGTTATCCGTCACATGCCCAAGCTTAAAGGTGGCACCGTTGTTCGCCAGTACATCCATGTTGGGCGTGAGTACGTGCTCCGATCCGGTAAAGCCGAAGTAGGGGTAGCCGTGGTCATCGCCGAGGAGGAGGATGATGTTGGGAGGGCGTTCGGCTTGGCTGTAGGCGTGCAACGGGGCAGCCAGTACAATGCAAAAGACGACAAGTAAGCGAGTGGTCATAGCGCGGCAATCTGTTGGAGGAGAATGAGCAACATGAGACAAGATGGCGTATTCTATTGCCGCTTTCTGGTCGGGAGCTAGCCATTTCTTATACTCTCATGATCATTCCCACTGAGAACAACCTTTGCGTGCAACTGCACGCTGCTGGCGATGAAGGCACGTTATGAACACATTCAGCCGCGACAAGATGGGCGCACGATCGCGTCGTATCGGATTGCGCCATCTGCGTTCGAGTTTAATTGGCATTTCCATCCCGAATTTGAGCTGACATGGATTATCGCTGGGCGCGGCTCCCGGCTGGTCGGCGATCATGTCGAATCCTTCGCAGCCGATGACTTGGTGCTGCTCGGTGCCAATCTGCCGCATACATGGCAGTCCGACCGTAATGCCACCAATTGTGAGGCGATCGTTGTGCAGTTCCCGTCCGCTGTTTTCCAAGCTGGCTTGGATCAGCTGGCTGAAATGGAAGGGCTGATGCGCATGTTGGATGCCGCGGCGTTTGGCCTGCACTTCGAGCCTGCATGTGCGCAAGCCATTCGCGACATGTTAACCCAACTTGTCGAGACAACCGGAGCCGGACGTGTAGCGCGGCTCATCGACGTGCTGGCATGCTTGGTGCATCACCCCAGTCGTCGGTTGGCATCTCAGGGTTATCAGCCCATGCTGGATCAGCGTTCCAAAGGCCGGATGGATACCGTTTGTCGCTACCTCGCAGCCTCCTACACCAATCCCGTTGCCTTGTCCGAAGTAGCTGCGCTGGCCCATATGTCGGAAGCAGCCTTTAGTCGCTACTTCCGCCGCATGACGGGGACCACCTTCACACAGTACCTCATTGGGCTCCGCATCGACCATGCGTGCCATCTTCTGCATGCTTCCACGGAGCCTATCGCAGCCATCGCATTTGATGCAGGTTTTGGAAGCCTCGCCAATTTTAATCGCCGTTTTCGGGAGCGAAAAGGCATGACACCGCGCCAGTATCGCCAGCAGTTTCGGTAGGAACGTATGTAATAAAGGCATCCTCAGCAATCGAGATCAACTAATGTGAACTTGACCTCGCTTAGTTGACTACCCTAAAAGTTTAGTCCCGGCATGTAATGGGTAGGGTCTAATCTAAACCGCTCTGGCTCTAACTGCCATTGCTGGCAGATGTACTCATAGAGTGTAAGTTCCCTGAGCATCTTCAAACGACCCCCGTAGTTCTACGCCTGAATAAACCAAGAAAAGTGGTCGCGCAAGGCAGCGTGAAAGTCATACCAATATCGCTTCACCGTCGCCTTCAACGTTCGATCCATCCACTCCATATAGGCAAACTTTGAGGTGCGGTCGATGGCTAAAAACATCTGTAGTTTGCCTTCTTCCACCCCTTCGCGGTGGGGTGGTACGCACTTCTGCAATGTCGATGTGGAAGTAGCCTATCAGATTATTCTGAATCGCTTCTTCTTGGTCTTGGTGGCCTCAGGCAAGCGACTGAGGCCATGGCGCAGCGATGCAATGTCGAACGGGTCAAGTGTGGTAGCGTGGGTTGCAAGCTATAGAGACAATCGTCGAGTGGCAGTAGGGTATGTTTATTAAAAGCAACGACGAGTGCTTCCTCATCGACGGAAAGTACAGTGGAGCGGGATTGTTTGGACCCCATCTCGGTATCGTGAGTGTAGGTGCGTTTGCGCCACTTGGCTACTGTTTTGGGGTTTAGGTCTTACTGGCGGGCTTGCTCGGCGGCCGGGCCTTTTACTTTGTTTAAGTGCTTATCGGATGGCAGGCGTGGTGGTGGCGCAGCCGTGAAAAAGAGATGCCATAACGTATTGGCTTGTGTGTGCGGACAAGGTCAGCCATCACAGCCCGGGACGGTTCATCTAGAAGGCATCGGCGCTCCTCACTAGAGGCGTTTCGTCTCATAAGCCCAGATGACGAGTTCAACTCGATTGCGGGCTTCGAGCTTTCCCATAAGGCTGGAAAGGTGCGTCTTAACCGTACTGAGGCTGATATACAAGCTCTCGGCAATCTCTGCATTGGTGAGGCCCCGTGCGACCGCTAGCAAGACCTCCTCCTCTCGGGCTGTCAGTGTTTCGAGAGGTTGTGGCGGTGTGGATACTGCAGATGCCTGTGCAAAGGTGGCAAGGAGCCGAGCAGTGATGCTTGGAGCAATGAGGGCATCGCCAGCGGCAGCAGCATGAATCGCCTGGACGAGTAGTTGAGGACCGACATCTTTGAGTAGAAACCCGCGTGCACCTGCCTTGAGCGCCCCATAGACGTACTCGTCGAGGTCAAAGGTAGTGATGACAACGACCGCCATGGGGTCTGCGATGTTGGGCCCAGCCAGCAGGCGTGTCGCTTCAATCCCATCCATCTCAGGCATCCGGATATCGAAGAGACAGACATCGGGTCGGTGTTGACGGGCTAGTTCAACAGCCTCGCGTCCGTTGGCGGCTGTCGCTACGACCTCAATACCGGGCTGTGCGTTGAGAATCATCTGCAAGCCGGTGCGGATGAGGTCTTGGTCGTCGGCGATGAGTACGCGTGTGTTCATACGGAACGCCCCATTTGGGGTAAGACAGCGTGCACGATCCAGCCCGTCTCAGCGCCGGGTCCCGCCGCGAACTGACCACCTAGTAGCTTAACGCGCTCACGCATCCCTATGAGGCCATATCCAGAAGGGGTCTGGGCCTCTGTATGGACGGGATCACCGTCGTCCGTCACGGTCAGCCGAACGTTGTCGCCAGCATCCTCGATGCGAACAGCAATGTTACGGACGTTGTGTGCATGACGATGCGCATTAACCACGGACTCCTGCGCAAGCCGATAAAGGCCAGCCTCTACCGAAGGTGCCAGTTCACCTAGCTTCTTTGCGATGTGCACATCAACGACGAGGTTGCCAGAGCTAGACTGCACCAGCCGTTCTATATCGACCAAGCGTGGCTGTGGGGCCATCTCGGCTTGCCCATCGTCGCGCAGCACACGGACGATGTTGCGCATTTCGCCCAACGTGCGAGAGGCCGTCTCTTCGATGGCTTGTAGTGTCTGGTCTACGGCTTCAGGACTCGTCGCGGCGACGGCACGTGCCGCTTGCGCTTGAATCGCAATAGCTGTGACGTGGTGCGCTACCGTGTCATGTAGTTCGCGTGCCAGCCGTAAGCGTTCGTGCTCACGCGTCTCAGCCAACTGTCTTCGATGCATATCCATCTGTTTACGACGATTATCAGCACGGTAACGCATGGCGATGCCCAAGATCGCGGG
>CAYYHN010000072.1:6450-11004 GCA_964471245.1 uncultured Rhodothermaceae bacterium
CCCAAAAGGACACAGCCAGCACTGTATCTGTGATCGTATCGGCATAAACGTCCGCCGCCACAAAGATAATCCAGAGGGCAAAGCCCATGCTTGCTTCGCGTCCTGATCCCCAGCGTGGTACGGCATAAATCAGAATGATGGCAACAAGCCCTGCGCCATCAATGAGCTCTTGGCCTGTTCCTAGGAGTAGCGTGAGCAGAATAACCACCGTCGCAGCCCCGACGCCTATGCTAAAAGACAAGAGCGGGTGCGACCGCCGCCATGGCAACACAAAAGCCAATACGGCAGCCAGTATCCCCCGCTGCACCCGCCACTCAGGATCTTCAGCCGCAAAGGCATCAAGGGCTGCAATAGCCAGCAGCCCTACCACAAGAAGCCAGTCCCAACGGGACTGCTTCGGCGCATTCGGAACGCGCGGTGTCGTTAGCAGCGAGTGGACGAGGTCTTTCATGGCTAGCAATATACCCGATTGCACAGGTCTGTGCGTCGGGCAGGAGGATGGTCTCTAGATCAGCCAAATGACTGACCTGGAATCAGCGTTCCGCCTGAGGCACTGGATCTCATGGCATGGCCATCTTTCAATACATGATGCGCCTCAGGCAAAACACACGTGGGTGAACGGACTGAAAATGCCTGCGCAGTGTAGTGGGGCCATATGCTCAGCTATGAAATCCACGTTGCCACAACATAAGAAGCACGATGATAGATCAACAAAAATGGTGGGTCGTCTTTGGCCTCCTGCTTGGACTTGCACTGCCTACGTACGGGCAGCAGGCGACTATAAATGGCTTTGTGCGCGATGCGTCTACAGGCGAGCCGTTGCCCTACGCCAATGTTGTCCTGAAAGACACCCAGCAAGGAGGCGCGACGGATCTTCATGGATATTATGTAATCAGCAACATTCCAGTGGGAGCACATACGCTGCTTGTCTCCATGCTCGGCTATGCACGCCTCGAACTCACCATCGAGGTCAAGGCGCGCGGAGCGAATCGGTTTGACGCGGAGTTGGCCCCCGAAGCCATCGAAACGGAAGCCCTTGTGGTTACCGCAGAGCGGCAACGGTTTACCAATGACGTAGAAGTGAGCCGCGTGAACATCCGCCCTGCGGACATCCGCAACACGCCAGCATTTATAGAAGCGGATGTGTTTCGGTCTGTGCAGCAACTCCCCAGCGTCACCTCTCAAAACGACTTCAGCACAGCCCTGATTGTTCGGGGAGGACGACCTGACGAAAACCTGATCACCCTAGATGGCGCTGAGATTTACAACCCCTTCCACCTAGGTGGTGTCTTCTCAACATTCAACGCAGATGCAATCGCTGATGCGGAGTTCTTGGCAGGTGGTTACGCAGCAGAACACACCGGAAGGCTGTCGTCTGTTCTCAACATTACATCACGCGAAGGCAACTCCAAGGGCGGGCGACTCTTTAAGGACAAAAAGGCGGGCACGTATTGGGACCTGAGCCGCATCACGACGGACATATCGCTCCTGAGCAGCAAAGCACTTGCGGAGGGTCCCTTCTACAAAGGTGCTTGGCTCCTGTCGGGGCGCAGGACGTACTTTGACGTGCTCGCCGATGCGATCAACCGGGGCAGAACGTGGGATTACTTTTTTTGGGATACGCAGTTTAAGGTGTTCAGCGACCTCAGCCCACAGCACAGGCTCACGTTTTCCTCCTTCAACGGCCGCGACCTGCTCGCATTCAAGCTGAACCAAGACGATGCGTTTGGTGAGCGTGTCGACTTTGACTGGGAATGGGGTAACAACTCCTCCAGTTTCCAGTGGCGCTACATCCCTAGTGCACGCGTGCTCTCCGAGCTGACGGTGACGCGCTCCCGGTTTGACTTCGACCTAGATGTTGGTTTCATCGATGTTGACAGCACGTCCAGCACGCAGTCTGAGACGAACTTCGTGGCCCTCAACAACATCCGGGACCTTACGATCACCGAGAAGCTGACGTGGTTTGCCTCTCCCCAACACACCTTCACGGTAGGCGCTTCCTTCAAAACACTCGACATGGAATTTGTGTTCGAGCAGGACAACATTCGGTTTTTTGACCTTCGCGAAAAGCCCCATGTCATCAGTGCGTTCGTCCAAGACGAATGGCGCGTAAATGAGCGTCTACGGCTTCAGGTAGGACTTCGTGGATCTAAGTACCGTCTACATGATCAGTTGTACCTCGCCCCCCGTGTAGCCTTCAAGTACATGATGCATTCCAATCTGTCGGTCAAGGGCAGTTGGGGCATATTCAACCAGTTTCTTTTCACAACCAACGAGGAAGACGAAATCCTGCGCATCGTTGACTTCTGGCAGGCTATCCCGAAAGACTTTGATGCGCTGCGCAACCAGCATGTTATTCTCGGCCTAGAACGTTGGTTTGGACAAGGGTTTACGGGATCTGTCGAAGGATATTACAAGCCCTACAGTAATGTGTTCACCAATAACCCCAGCAATCTGCCCGGGGTAGAAGGCGACGAATTCATCTCGGGTACAGGTCGGGTCTGGGGCCTCGAGTTCTTGCTCAAAAAGACCTCTGGTAATCTGACCGGCTGGGTCGGCTATGCCTACACGCATTCGCAACGGCGTTTCGACCTCAATGGTGATGAGCAAGTCCAGCGCACCGATAATGCTGCATCGGAAATCTATACGCCGTTCCATGCCAAACCACATACGTTCAATCTCGTAGCGAGTTATCGGGCAAACGCGCGCCACAGGCTTTCCGTCTCGCTGACTGCTTCTAGTGGGCAACCCTACACCCCAGTGGTCGGCAAGGTCTTCGATGGCGGCGACTATTTGGCCGACCCTTTTGATTCGCTCATCAACATCGAAGGCGAACGAAACTCAGCGCGCTACCCCTTCTACTTTCGCACGGATCTCGGTTGGATCCACGACCTGTCGCTGTTTGGTCTCAACGGCGAACTCAATGTCAGCGTCATGAACGTTACCAACCGCTTTAATGTGCTGCTCTATCAGTGGGATCACGACGCATCGGCTTCGCAAGTAAACGCCGTCGGGATGTTCCCTGTTATCCCATCCATTGGACTGAAACTTCACCTCTAAGGGGAGACCATGAATCGCTACCCATTCATACATAGATTCCAACAGGCCTTGCTGATCCTTTTGTCCCTTGGACTCTTTTCCTGCGAACGGAGCTTGGACATCGCCACGTTTGAGGACGACTTCAGCACCTACGAACCTGAGCTAAAAATTGAGGGGCTCCTACAGCAGGATCAGCCCGAAGACTCTATCGTGCGCATCATTACGTCTATCGCCGTGACTAACACAGACATTTACAATGGCATCGATGACGATGGAGATGGGCAGGTGGATGAACGCGATGAGATCTTGCCACTGGTGCAGGATACATCGGCTACTGTACTGGTGACGAATCTCAACTCGGGGGTGACGACCGAATTCGTGTATGTGGCTGAAGCCGATAGCTTGATACACCTAGAGGATGAAGCATCTGACGGAGACGACGAAGTCGTAATTATTCCGCATGGCGGCTATAAGCCCAGCTCCGCCGACTTCGAGGTAGAGCCCTATGCGGCGTATCGACTGGAGGTGTATTCCTCTGCGTTTGACCAAACCATCACAGGTACAACGACGGTATACCCGCCTCCGGTTTTCTTGGATAGCTTGGTTGTGTTTGAAGGTCCCTTTGTCCTTATGGACGTGAACACCTCCAATGAGATCTTCTGGGAATCGGACCCCGCCGTCTCTTCTTACAACTTAACGGTTGAAGCGGTAAACGAGATGGGAAACAGCGGGCTTGATCTCGATATTATCGATACGTATGTCGCTGCGCGTGATGCCGATCTAAGTGCGCAATACAGCGAGGCATCGATTGGCCGAACAGTGCTCTATTATGGAGAAGGTGTCTTTCAGTTTACCGTGGAGAGCCTAAGCCCCTCTTATGGACGCTATGTGTTCTCGGAGTTGCCGTTGCAGGACCCACAGCGCTCGAACCTTCGCGATGAAAACGGCAATCCTGTCATGGGAGCGTTTGGATCGACAGCTGCGCGGCGTGTCTTGGTCGTAATCGAAGGCGAAACAGACTGAGAGCGAGGACATCAAATAGATGTTCTGACCCTTACCGTTTAGCATACGGGCACATAACGAAAAACGAGACTCTTTGAAACGAAGCGCTCCTAGATTCGCCTCGCTAAATATTCTCTTTAGACCGTGTGCTTCAACGAAGTTGGAATTGGGCTGATGCACGCCTCTAGTGCTACGCAGAGGCAAATCAGATTATCTTTCAGTCGTTTGACGAGGTGCTTACTGGATGATTTGCAACGGCCGTACCGTCCGCTGATGTTCGCCATCAACAACGAGGAAGTAAACCCCACTGGGTAGCGATTCCGTGCTCAACTTGAGCCGATGGGACTGATCTGCTGCATACACGCCTGCTGCCAGATGGCGTACCGTTCGGCCAACCAGATCATGCACCGTCACGCGCACACGCTGCGTCTCAGCGGGAGAAAATGTAATCGTGGCATGATCGTGGATCGGATTTGGGTAGGCCGAAACGTGCAACGACGTGCCTATCGATTC
>CAYYHN010000073.1:0-10985 GCA_964471245.1 uncultured Rhodothermaceae bacterium
CATCGTCTCATCGTCTCATCGTCTCATCGTCTCATCGTCTCATCGTCTCATCGTCAGAAACCCATACTCGCGCATAGCTAAAGGCGACCCTTCGGTGGGCCAAGGATCTCGCTAAGTAGGATGGCTTCACGTGCGCCCTCAGCTTCGCGTAGGCGCTTCAACAGCCGCTGGTGCGACTGTCTGCGGCGAGAGGTCTTGGGTGCTTCGTAGGCGGCTACGGTCTGCTTTTTATCAACAACTTTGGGCTCGAACTTGGGTTCTTCGTAGGGCGCAAGGGCCTCGAAGGCGTCTTCACGGAGGTCATGATCGTCGTGTGACTCAAACGCTTCGGTCTTTTGGGCTTCAAATTGCTCTTCATGAAACGTCCGAGGTGGTGGACGGAACTCAGGTTCACGAGTGGGCGGCTCAGGTCTCCGAATTAGTGTGACTGGCGCAGGGTTTGGCTTAGGCGGGGCGGGCGCAGGTTCTGGCTCTGGCATGCCTAGCAGCGTACGAATCTCCCGGAGCGCTTCGTCGAGTTCATCATTTTCGCGATGTGCTGTGGCAGGCTGTGGCGTACCGTCGTAGGTGTCTACTTCATAATGCGGTTCGGGTAGCGTCGACGCAGGCGGCTGCGGTAGTGACTGCTGCTGTTGTTGACGCTGTTGCTGCTTTTTTTTCTGTGAGGATCGCTGCAGTAATGGAAACAGCAGAAACAGCAGAAAAACGATGATTTCGAAGAGATCCATAACAGCAGCGCTAGCGAATGAGCACGAGACGGTGGGAACGGGTGCCTGCCGAGGTTGACACAACAGCTAAATATACGCCCGGCGTCCACGCAGTTCCATCGATCGAAAGCGATTGGCGACCTGCGCCGAGCACACGCGGGGTAAGCCACGCGACTTCGCGTCCAAGAAGGTCATGTATGGTTACTGTAACCTCGCCTTCGCGGGGCAGTTCGAGCAACAACTCTGTTTGACTTGTAAACGGGTTCGGGTAGTTGCCCGCGATGTTGAAACGCTCCGGGACAGGCACGCGGACGTCCACTTCGCCCAAGAGTGTCTCGATGCCATCCACAGAAAAGTACAAGCGGTAGCGTTGCCAGCCTGCCGCCGCATCCGGATCGATGAAGCTGTAGTCGGCGCGTGAATCTTGTAGTGAAGGCGAACCGATTTCGGCCACGCGTTCGGCGGTGCCCGTGAGCGGAGGAAGGCCTGCACGAAACGTCAACGGTACGCGTTCGAGCACGAAGGTGCCTGCTTCGGCTATGTTCAGCGCGGTCCATGCTACTTGAATTCCATCAAGTGTCACCGTGGCTTCAAAGGGGCCAAGTGCGACAGTGGGCTGCGTATCCAGCACGCCCGAGACCATGAGCGAATATGCTTGCGGCGCAGCAAGGCGACCTTTGTGCCGAACCTCTAGGCGATACGAACCGGGTGTCGGTGAGGCTACGTAGACCTGTTCGACGTTGTCGCGTGTGTTGTCGCCAGTGGTGGCCCAATCGGACGGGTTGTTTGGGTTAAGGACGAATGGGGTGTAGATGGTGCCACTGACTTCGTGGATGAGCCGGAGATCTAGATCGTGTATGAGTCGCGGGGATGGATTGTTGAGCACCGAGGGACCGTTGGCTTCGAGCACCAAGCCCGGCGGATCGGTCCAAGCAAGCGTCACACGGATGGCCTGATCTTCGGGCAGCGTTACGGTTCGGCTAAATACTTCGCCCTCAGAAAGCGAGCCTTCGACGACGGCAATGGGGTTCGTCGGTGACGTGTCGAGGTGTTCGATGGCGGAAGCAGCGTTCAGCAAGCCCCAGCCATATTGGTAATCGGGGCCGGGATTGCCAAGGTCGATGGCCGTGTGCAGTGCCAGTGCTTTCAGCGAAGCCGCCCGCAGTGCACGTCCACGCAGGTTAAGGTGGTGTTGTTGAAGCAGGCCGAGGCTGCCCGTCACATTAGCCGTCGCCATTGACGTGCCATTGTTGAATGCGTACCCCGTGTTGCCGTTGTTCGACGTAGAAAAGATGGCCTCCCCAGCGCCCACAAGGTCGGGTTTGATGCGGCCGTCGTCGGTGGGGCCGATACTGCTGAAGTCGCTGAGTTGGGCTAAACCAACACGCTGCGCGCCCACGGAGCCGACGGTCAGGACATTCTTGGCAATGGCTTGTCCGGCAATCGAGTCGTAGCTGCCGTCGCTTGGGATGTCGCGGGTAGCAGTGTCGCGGCGGACCCAGTTGCCGTCGCGGTCTAGCACGAAGAAGCCGAAGGTATTGTTCGCGCCCGGCCCGTTGTCCGTTCGATCGTTTCCCGATGAGACGACGGGCAAGAGGAACGGGTGTGCCGCGACAACGGCATCGTATTGGGCGGCGGCTTGGTCATAGTAGCCAAAGGTGTAGTCTTCCGTCGTTGAGATAGCCGGGTCGCCAAACCAATACCATGCAGACGTACCCGCATCGTCGAATTCGCCAAACGCCCAGCCTGCGACGGGGCCATACGAGTGGTTGGAGAGCAGCAACCCGCGGCGCGCTTCGTTGGCCATCTCTGTGAGGTCGTTTTCCCAATCGTAGGAGCGCAAGTCGGCATCGAACGCCATCCCACGGGCCGGGACGCGTACGCCTGCTGCGGCCAACGTACCCCCAACGTGGGTTGCGTGGAAGTCGTCGGGCACGTCGTCGAGGGTGAAGAGACGGCCCGCGAACTCTTGGTGGCTTTCGAGGACCACGCCCGCATCCCAAATGCCGAGCGCCAACCCTGCGCCCGAAAGCTCCAAGCCAAGGAAACCGCCGGGCTGAATGTCGACCGTGCGTGTGAGCAGGGCTGCGTTGGTGTTGTGCGTCGTCCAATAGACCGGGCGGTTGCCTTCGATGCGTGCCAAATAATACGCTCGTCCCGAATGTGAACGGAAGGTCGACGGCAGCGACCGTTCCCGCGCCCAAGCAAGTGCCTGCGTTTTCTGATGCGCTTGTTCCGTCTGAAGCAGCGCGAGACGCGCCGAGTCTGCCTCAGCACGATTTTGCGCCTGTGCAGGGAGGAAAGCCGCACCGACGGCCAGAGTTAGCGCGAATATGGACGAGAACAACCGACGCATCGTGCCCTCAGACGCCATCAAACAAGGACGGGACCTGATTCGAAGCCGTCAGTTGCTCGATGATGCGGCGGTTTGCCCGTGGAAATGCGTAGTCGTAGAGGTCATCGAGTGCGACCCACTTGATCGGGATGCCAAGCCGTGAGACGGGCGTACCTGATATGAGTTGGCAGCGAAACGCATGCAGCGTGATCTTAAAGTGGGAATACGCGTGCTTCACACGTGCAAAGAGGTCGCCCGTCAGGACTTCGACACCGAGTTCCTCCTGCAATTCACGCGTGCATGTTTCGGCCAATGATTCGCCTTCTTCATGCTTGCCGCCCGGGAATTCCCACAAGCCTCCTAGGAGCCCCTCTTCTTTGCGCCGCTGGATAAGGACCTCGCCTGCGGCATTAAACAGCAGGCCCACAGCAATGTCGTAGTGCGGCGTAGGCGCTTTCTTTTTGCTCACGGGATACGCCTCGGGCTGATGCTCTGCAAAAGCTGCGCAAACCGATTGGAGCGGACATGCTGTGCATTTGGGCTGACGTGGTGTGCCCACCATCGCACCCAGTTCCATGATGCCTTCGTTGAATGGTCCCGGCTGATCATGGGGAAGCAACGAGTCCACTAGTGTCTGCAGCCGTTTGCGCGTCGATGAGGCTTTGGCATCGTCGCTGATGGCGAAGACGCGCGTCAGGACACGGATGACGTTGCCATCCAGCACGGCGTGGGGTAAGCCAAAGGCCAGAGAAGCGACGGCCGCTCCTGTGTAAGGCCCGATGCCGGGTAAACTGCGGAGGCCGTCATAGCTTGCTGGGAATGCGCCGCTGTGTTCATTCACCACCGATTGAGCTGCTTTGTGCAGGTTACGGGCGCGCGAGTAATAGCCCAATCCTTCCCACTTCAGCAGCACCTCATCTAGTTCCGCATTTGCCAAGGTCTCGACCGTCGGGAACGCATCAAGAAAGCGCTCATAATACGGCATCGCTTGGTCGACACGCGTCTGCTGAAGCATGATCTCAGACAGCCAAATCCGATACGGATCGTCAGTGCGTCGCCAAGGCAAGTCGCGTGCAACACCCTTAAACCACTGGGGCAAGCGTTGCCGGAACGCATCGAGATGCGCCGCATCAGGCGTGGCGATGGGAGGAGGTGTCGAACGAGGCATCTAACAGTGCTTAGTCGGGTGACTCGTAAAACACGTACGAGGTCGAGTAGTCGCTAAATTCGAAGTACACCCGCTCCTCGTCGGGGTCGACGACATTGTTGAGGTTCTCATCGAGCACACCATAGCCGAACCGATACGGTCGCGCACTGTCGCCCCCCGTGGCGGTAGCCGTCGTCAGTTTGTCGATCTTCATGAACCGCTTGACCAGCGTATTGCCTGCGTAGATTTCGAGGACACCATCAGTGCCGGTCCAATTCTGGATGGAGCGGCCCAATCGGTTTTGCGACTCTTGGGTGCAACTGGTTAGACCCGTCGCGGCCAGCAAAAGGGCACACGTCAAGAGTGTGGTAGCGCGTGATGATCGTGGCATAGGAGAGGGGAGTTCTGATGCAATAACTTGGATGCAAGTGCAACGCCTTAAGAACCAGCGAAGTTCAGGACGGCACGCAAGAATGGACACTTGGCAAAGGCATTACCTCGCTGCACCTCACATCGCAGCAATCAGGCACTTACCAACCCATCCGTTCACGGAGCGTCGTGATATGGGCAACATGATGTTCGCTATGCCAAGCATACTGTCCGACCAGCCAACCGAGCGTCCACGTAGCATCGGCAGCGGGGTGGTACAAGGTTCGCTCAAAATCGGAGGGCTGCAGACTGCGTAGAAACAAGACCCACCGTGCGTGCAGAGCGGTCAGTAGTGAAAGCGAAAGGTCAAGCGGCCCAGTAAGGCCATCGTGTAGGTTCGCCCACGCTACTTCATCGTAGGGCCGGATCGTCGGGTGGTCTTCGGTGACAGCGAGTTTGCAGCGGCAGTAGGCATTGACGTGGCTGTCGGGCAGATGGTGTACGACTTGGCGGACGGTCCAACCATCTGGGCGGTACGGTGTGGCGAGTTGCTCGTCATTGAGTCCATCAATCGCCGCACGTAGTCGCTCGGGTGTTGCCTCCAGAGTATGAATCCACGCCGCAATATGCTCCGGTGTGATGATCTCGGGCGCTTCGTACTGACCGATGGGGTAACGCAGATCAGGCATGGGGCGAAGGGTTGGACGGCGTGGTCGTTTCGTCAGCTTCAGATTGGTCATCATCCACAATCTCTTGGACAACCTCCTGTGCATCGGGTGTTGGGGATGCATTAGCTGCTGTCAGGGCTTCCGCTTCCGAGCGTAACGCATCGATGACTGCAGCATGGTCATCTGCATTTGCTTCCGCTTCCGCCGCTGGGTTGTCTAAATCCGCCTCGTCGGATGTTTCGTCCGGATGGGTACGATGCCCGACGAAGCTGTAGACCAGGAGGATGCCTAAGCCCACAAGGATGATGGTGTCAGCCAAATTGAAGATGGCCGTGCGCAGCATCCCTTTGCCCATCACGATGTAGTCGACCACGATGCCTTCATGCATCATTCGGTCGAGGACGTTGCTTGCGCCGCCACCAATGACGAGGCTGTACGCCCACACTTCGACCCGGCGGACGTGGCTGCTTGTCATCACATACACCAGCAATGACAACAAGAACACGGTTACCCCAATGGTGAAGATCCAAAAGCGCATCGAATCCGATAGTTCGGAGCCCATACTAAAGGCGACGCCAGGGTTTTCTGCATAGATGAGCGTGACTAGGCCATCAAAGTAGTACTGCGCAGGGCGTCCGGGGAGCGTGTTCAGTGCCCATTGCTTGATGATTTGGTCGACGGCCATGCAAGTGGCGACGACTAGGAGCACCAATCCGGCGCGAGAAGTGAAACGTTGCGCGAGCGTCATGTCGGCAGGAAATGCAGTGAAATCAGCGGAGACAGCGTGTACCCCGTGTTGCATCCTGCGTTCCCCTCGCTTTGTCACCAGCTAGGTCTACGGATTCGAAAAAACTAGGAAGGTGATGACGTTCGAACCTAGATACTTGTACGCTGAATTCCTGAATCTCCATCCGTAGTCCGAAACGGACGATCTGCAACCCATTAAGTACCATCGACCCGATCTCAGATTCTTAGCTATCTGTAGTGGTAGCGTAATCGTAGAATGTTGAGACCGTCCTAAACTTTTGTGGTTGATTGAACGGTGTACGTACACGGGACTCAAAGCGTGTGTTGAAGGGGACCCATGTGCCATCTTCGGCCGGGCGAATGTGCACAAAGAACGTGCTTTCTTCGCGGTAGAGCATCGTCAGATCGATCCGTTCCAAATAGAGTGCGATCAGGTTATCGGTGCGGCGATCGAGGTAGTAGCGCACTTTGCGGATGTTTTGCCCATCGCCGAGGCGGGGGATGGCCCTGACTTCGATGACTCGTGCTTGGCGGTCATACATTAGCGTGTCTGAGCGCATGCGGAACTGGAAATTCTCTTGGTAGCGAGGGGAAAGGTACGCGGGATCTGTGGGCAAAACGTAGTCTGTCAAGTCGGGGTTGTAGAGGTCTTCCACGGCTTGTGACTCGAACGAGTGGAACATGCCATAGTCGAATTCGCCGGCCCGTTCGTCATCCAAGACATCTGGAGTTGTGGAGCCCGCATCGTACCGGAGTTCCGATTGCTCATAGGCGATGATGGCGTCCTGCTTGTTGAACTGCTCGGTGCGGACATAGCGCGTATAGGCGTAGCCGTTGAGCGTGCCAAAGGCCGTACGGAAAGCGGAGTCGTCGAAGCGGTCAAGCCATGCGAGGGCAGTATCGCGTTCCGCAGGCGTGACCGACGCGAGTGTCAGCGTGGGATCCGGAGCGGGACGGTCAGCCGTGCACCCGACGAAGATCATCACTGCGAGGAGGAATACTAGGGGGTTGAGATTCCGCGAAAATGGTGCGGAAACTGGCGATATGATAAGTTTTCGATGCATCTGAACCGTACGTTTCGTGCCGCAGTAACAAGCGCATGTACCGCACTTGGTGGTGGCCACTATACCCCAAGAAAAAACTGCGCCATTTTCGCCCAACGAATGAGCGCTTCACGAGATCCCAGCATGTCCACGCCTTTTTTTTCTGCACGCGATGCAGCTGTTGATGCTGCCAAAGCGGCTGCCCACCTGATCCGGCAACATGCCGGGCGCGCGCGTGACCTCGCCGTACGGCAGAAAGCGGTGCACGACCTCGTCACAGAGATCGACGAAGCGGCACAAGGCATCATCATCGAGCATCTGCAAGCAGCCTTCCCAGCTTACGAGGTACTGGCTGAAGAGGGAACCGATGAAGCTGCCATGCAACCCATCGCCGAGGGTTTCCGATGGATCATCGATCCTATTGACGGCACGACCAACTTCATGCACGGCGTCCCTCCGTACGCCATTAGCATCGCGTTGCAGCACAAGGCCGAGATCGTTGTCGCTGTAGTCTACGAGATTTCCCGCAATGAACTCTTTACCGCTGTGCGAGGACATGGAGCCTATGTCAATGGGGAAGCCATACGCGTGAGCCAAGCAGCGACATTGCAAGATAGCTTACTCACCACAGGCTTCCCATACCGAAGCTTCGGCCACATCGATCTGTACCTCGACGTCTTGCGGCATTTATTTAAAGAGGCACGTGGTGTGCGTCGTCCAGGTGTCGCATCGGTCGATCTCGCCTATGTCGCCTGCGGTCGGTTTGATGGATTCTTCGAAACTGGGCTGCGGCCTTGGGATGTCGCCGCTGGGAGCTTGCTCGTCGAAGAAGCTGGAGGCCGTGTGAGCGATTACTCCGATGGGGAGCGACCGTATTTCGATCAGCAAGTTCTTGCTACCAACGGCCCGATGCATTCGGCCATGCTTGAGGTGCTTGAAGGGATGCGCGACCGCCGCGATTAAGCGCTTTTTGCACATTTGAAGGGGAAGGATACAAGATTGGTCGGCATTTGCTACTTTTGCGTTCTGAAATGTGCTGCGACGCTGCATCAAGCCCACCCCATGCGGCGTCCGCCCCACCGCTAGCATTTACACAACCAACCTGAAGGTTTATGTCTACATCCGGTTACGGCCTGTTGAAAGGCAAGACGGGCGTCATCTTTGGCGCATTGAATGAAAGCAGCATTGCATGGAAGATTGCTGAGGCTGCTTATCGTGAAGGCGCACGCTTTGTACTGTCCAATGCCCCCGTTGCGCGTCGCTTGGGAACGCTAGAGCCGCTCGTTGAACAAACGGAGAGCCGCGTTGTCTGGGCGGATGCTACCAGCGATGAAGACCTGAAGGCGCTGTTTGAGGAAGCCAAAAAGGACTTCGGCCAGATTGATTTCATCGTGCACTCGATTGGGATGGGGCTGAATGTCCGTAAGAAGCGGCCGTACGACGAATTGAATTACAAGTGGTACCAAAAGACGCTCGACATCTCGGCCATCAGCCTGCACCGCGTTGTGCATCACGCAATGGACACGGAAGCCCTAGCTGATGGCGGCTCAGTTGTTGCGCTGAGCTACATCGGTGCGCAGCGCATCTTCTCGAAGTACTCGGAGATGGGCGACGCCAAAGCCTTGCTCGAAAGTATCGCGCGATCCTACGGGTATCGCCTTGGCCGCAAGGGCATCCGCATCAACACTATCTCGCAGAGTCCAACTAAGACGACGGCCGGTTCGGGCATCAAAGGCTTCGATGCCATGTACGACTTCGCTGAACGTCTTAGCCCGCTCGGCAATGCCGACGCCGAAAGCTGTGCGGACTACACGATCTCGCTGCTCAGCGACCTCGCGCGCATGGTGACCATGCAGAACTTGTTCCACGATGGCGGATTTAGTTCGATGGGCATTTCTGACCAACTCGTGGAAGAGTTGGTCAAGCTGCAAGGCAATGGCGACACAGACGAGTAGATGGTTTTCGTATCAACTTCCCTGTAGGATCGGGGAGCATCTGCTATATTCTAAGCAGTCTTGTCGCGTGCTCGTATGAAACACCACCTGCCCAACGCACTCACAATCACCCGCATCGCGCTCACGCCGTTGCTGATTGTGCTGCTGTTCCGCGATTCCCTGGGAGCGGCCTTCTGGGCGTTGGTGCTGTTCGTGGCATTGGCGATCTCCGACTACTACGACGGCAAGCTGGCCCGCCAGTACAGCGTCTCTTCGCGCCTCGGTCAGTTCCTTGACCCACTCGCCGACAAAGTGTTGGTGCTGGGCACGTTCGTGGTCCTCACCATGCGGTATCCCGAGCATGCGCCTTGGTGGGGCGTGGCGCTCATCGCCGCGCGCGACCTTGCCGTAACAGCGTTGCGGACGTGGGCCGAGTCGCGTGGGCGGAGTATTGCCACCTCGTATGCTGCCAAGGTGAAGACCACCGTGCAGCTTACGTACCTGATCTTTTTCCTTGTCGTCCTCACAGCTGCCAAGATGCCTGCGCCCATCGAGGGTTTAGGGGTCTTCTTCTTGGAGACGCCCGTGCTGTGGTGGATGATGCTCATCACCGTCGCCTCGACCTTGTGGACGGGCTATCTGTATTTCGCCAACCTCGATTCATCAGCCGCTTCAAGTTGATGCCGACCAAACCGCTGCGCCATCGCATCGCGCACGATCTGCTGTCCATACAAGCCATCTCCCTTTCGCCTGCTGCGCCCTACACATGGGCCTCGGGCCTTCGCTCGCCCATCTACTGCGACAACCGCGTCACGCTGGCTTATCCGCGCATCCGGCGGCACATCGCCGAAGGGTTTGCGGCGTTGATGGATGTGAATCAGCTTACGGCTGATGCGATCGTCGGAACCGCAACCGCTGGGATTGCGCACGCTGCGTGGTTAGCCGAACACTTGCATTTGCCGATGGCCTACGTGCGTTCGAAGCCCAAGGCGCACGGCCAAGGCAATCAGATTGAAGGGCGGCTCACCCAGGGGCAACGCGTGGTCGTCATCGAGGATTTGGTTTCAACCGGCGGCTCGTCGATCAAGGTCGTCCACGCCCTCGAAGCGGCTGGCGTCAACGTCGAGGCTGTACTTGCCATCTTTTCCTATGGTTTGCCCGCAGCCGACGCGGCTTTCGCCGAAGCCCAAACCCCACTCTACACCCTGACGACATTTCCTTCGCTGCTCGAAGTCGCGTTGAGTAGCGGCCAACTCGATCAAGCCGCCATCGACTCCCTCAAGGCGTGGCATACCAATCCGAAAGCTTGGTCGGATGCTGTTGAAGCGGTATAAACCGTCTATTTTGTCTGATCTCCACGGTGGAAGCGTTCCCACTCGTCGAACCACATCCGTGTTGGCGGGTACGCAACGACGGCCTTCTGTTTTTTTAGTTTCCGTTTCGTATGAACGCAGAAATCTTGACCATCGGCGATGAGTTGCTAATCGGCCAGGTCGTCAACACCAACGCCTCGTGGATAGGCGATGCGCTGAACTTGGTCGGCGTCGAAGTGGTCCGCATGGTGACCCTAGGTGATAAAGTCGATCTAATCCATCGCGAACTTGATGAGGCATTTCGCAAAGTCGAACTGGTCATCATTACGGGTGGTCTAGGGGCCACACACGACGACGTAACGAAAGTCGCTGTGGCGGACTATTTCGGTAGAGATTTGGTGTTCGACGCGGATACCTATGATCGAGTAAAGGCCCGATTTATAGGTCGCGGACGTAAGATGCCCGAAAGCAATCGCTCGCAAGCGATGGTTCCGGAAGGCTTTACGGCATTGCCCAACTCTACGGGCACTGCACCCGGTCTATGGTACGATGAAGACGTAGATGGCCGGATGCGAATCGTCGTCGTCATGCCCGGCGTGCCGTTCGAGATGAAGAAGCTCATGACCGAGGAGGTGCTTCCCCGGCTCAGCGCCCTGCGCGGTCGCCGCACTATCGTGCATCGCACGTTGCTGACCAGCGGAATTGGGGAAACGAACTTGCAG
>CAYYHN010000074.1:0-10940 GCA_964471245.1 uncultured Rhodothermaceae bacterium
ATTCCGGGGCCGTCCTTAACCTCTCAGACATTCCCGGCATCAAGGTTGACAAGCATTCAACCGGTGGCGTTGGTGATAAGGTATCCCTCATTCTTGCTCCTTTAGTTGCTGCTTGCGGCGTCCCGGTGCCCATGATTTCTGGTCGCGGCTTAGCCCACTCCGGCGGCACCCTTGACAAACTTGAAGCGATCCCCGGCTTCCGCACCAATCTCGACTTAAACACGTACCGCCGCCAGTTAGCCGACCTTGGTGTCGTCATGATTGGGCAAACCGCTGAAATTGCACCTGCCGACCGCAAAATGTATGCGCTCCGTGATGTTACCGGCACTGTGCCGTTTCGTCCATTCATTGCGGCCTCAATAATGAGCAAGAAGCTAGCTGAAGGCATTGATGCCTTAGTGCTAGACGTAAAAACAGGCAAAGGTGCCTTCATGCAAACCGAAGCGGATGCGCGTGCGCTCGCAGAAACGCTCGTTGGCATTGGTGAGTACTTTGGCACCGATACTGTGGCCCTACTAACCGCGATGGACGCCCCACTCGGCTACGGCATTGGCTGTTGGCCAGAAACGGAAGAGGCGATTCGCTGCCTTCACGGCGAGGACGTACCGGACCTTATGGAGGTAACCTATGCGTTGGCTGGCGAGATGCTCCACCTAGGTGGCGTCGCCGCATCACCGGAAGTTGGTGAAGCACAGGCGAAACAAGTGCTCGCCAGTGGGGCAGCGTTCGACATGTTTGTCCGCCTCGTCGAAGCTCAAGGAGGCGACACCTCCGTGCTCCATTTCCCCGAACAACGCGCCCATGCGTCTGCGGCCGAAGTGCTGCTCGCTCCAGACAGCGCCCACGGGTATGTTGCCGAGCAAGATGCATTGCAACTCGGGCACGCGGCAGTTGCCCTTGGCGCTGGACGCCTACACAAAGACGATAGTATCGACCTTACGGCAGGCATGCGCCTCCACGTTAAACCCGGCGATGCCGTGGAACCAGGCCAACCACTTGTGACGATGTTCACGAAGAAGACTGCTGAACTGCCCGAACTCAAAGCCCGTATCCTTGCTGCCTTTCGGTTCAGCGAATCCGCACCAGCTTCCAAACCGCTCCTCATTGATCGGTACGCCGATGGTGCATGGGAACGCAGTTCAGCCTAGCAAACCCACGTTTGACCCAAGGGTTGGTACCGATGATCATTAAAAATTGCGCAACGGAAAGAAAATGTCCGATATCGTGACACTTTTTACCGGATCCATTCGTGTGATTACTATATTTCTCGCTTCGGCGTCCCCATGCAATAACAACTTTAAGCCGCTATGTCCGTCTGGAAACGTTTTTCGCGCTGGATCAAGTCCATCTTTGGAGGAGCTATCTCATCGCTGGAAGACCCACGTCTGATTCTCGAACAAAACATTCGGGAAATGAACGACCAAGTCCCGAAGATGAATGAGAACATCGCCACTGTGAAGGCGAATGTGATGCTTCTACAGAAAGAAGCGAAGAAGTACGACAACGAGTTGGCGAGCCTGACAGCTAAGATCAAAGCCGCCATCCAAAACGGCCGCGACGACATTGCGCAGCAGTTTGCTGTACGCCTTGAAGACTTGCGCGAAGCCCGCACGCGGACGAACGAGCAACTCAAGTACGCCACAGCAGCCTACGACAAAGCGCTGCAAGTCAAGAAGGCGTTCATGCGCGAGAAAGACCGCAAGATCCAGGAAGCCAAAGAGGCATTGCGTGCGCACGAGCGGGCCAAGTGGCAAGCCAAAGTCGCCGACACCTTAGAGCAGTTTGAAGTAGGCGGCGTCGACCAAACGCACGACGAAATGCTACAGCGCATCTATGAGAACACGGCCAAGAACGAGGCGCGCATGGAAATGGCGCTCGACTCGTTCGACACCGACACGATGCGCATCGAAGAAGATGCCAAAGAGTTGCAGGCCGCCGAACTGGTCAAGCAATTCAAGTTGGAGATGGGCCTAGAAGGCGGCGACACCAGTTCTGCAGGCCCCGCCCTCGACATCCCTGTGCGTGAGCAATCCCAAGGAGCAAAAACCATTGGCAAGCAGCGTACGCAGTAAACGTTTGCCCATAAAGCGTGTCTTATCGTCAACGTCCAGCTTTATTCAGCCGCAGCCATGACGCCTGAAGAGTACAAGCGCCTAAAAGAGGCCGAGAAGAAGCATTTGCAAGAGCTCAAGGAGTTGAAGCGGCGCGCACGCACCACGAAACGTTCCGCCTCAGCATTTTCTGCGCTTCAACAAATGAAGGACGCCGTCAGCAGCCTTGGCAGCACGCAAGACGAAGCCCTCGACAAGTTGCATCAGCAGAACGCCATGCACGACGCACGGCTCGACCTCGCGCTTGATGCCAGCTCTGCACGCTCGGAAGCGGTTGAACGTGAAGCAGCCAATGAGGCTACGCTGAAACAGTTGAAAGCGCAAGAGTTGATCCGTCAGATGAAGCTAGAGATGGGTGGTGGAGCCAAGGCTGCCTCCAGCTCATCGAAGTCGACGGCAGCACCGGACCCGATGATGCCCGAGGACGGGCTTCCCGAAAAAACCCTAGGGCGAATGAAACCTCGGGGGGACGACGCCTCGTAACTGAGATCGCTTATCGTCCTCCGCCTACGCTGCCACGTGATGAGGAGACAGAACCTGCTGACCAGCACCGCATGAACGAAGCGAACATCAACTATACCAAGGAAGCCTTCCTTCATCCATGGAACCTCGCCTTTTTAATAATGGCGATGCTGACGGCATTTACCGTTAGCCTGTTCAGCGGAGCAGGGGGGCCTCCGTTCTTCGAGATGACGCTCTTCTTCGCAGCTGCTGCCGAGTTGCTGTACTTGGGTACGATGCCCAAGCAGGATCGCTTTCGACGTGCCATCAAGGCACAGCGGGCAGCCGAGCATGCCAAACCTCCAACACAGAAAGAGATCTTTCAGAAGCTCTCCAAAGAGAGCCAGCGTCGCTATGCTAGACTCCGTAAGCTCGAGAAAGACATCCGCTCCAACTACCAGAAGCTGAGCTACGCATCGCAAGGTATGCTGGGCAGCGACCTCGACAAAATCAATGGCCTGCTGGAATCCTACCTCAGCATGCTCTACCAACGCGAGCGTTACACCACTTCGACCCGGCGCACTCGCGAAGGCGACGTACTCCGCGCCATCGATGACCTGCGCAAGGACATGGCGGATGACACGCCGCGTGTTCGGTCTATCAAAGAGCGACGCATGCGCATCCTAGAGCAACGCTTGGATCGGTTCAAAAAAGGGCGTGAAAACCTCGAAATCATAGATGCGCAGTTGGAAACGATCGAAGACGTAACCATGTACATCCATGAGCAATCGCTGACGCTTAACAATCCGGAAGAGATCACCTTCCAGCTAGACATGCTCCTTAGTGAAGTCGAAGCCACCGAAGCAGCTGTGCGTGAAATCGAAGAGGTATTCTCGCCAACTACCGACTTGCTCAGTGATATGGATAACTTCAAAGACGAAACGAATGCGGCTGGGGAAGCATCTCGCAACCGAATGCGTGGCATAGAATAATACGTATCGCTGTCTATAGCTCACCTACGCTTTTTAGCTTATTCCACTCCTCCTCCACATATCTAGCTACAATATGCTTGCGTGTTTTCGGTATGCATAGTAGCATCAGGTTCATGGCTGGGCTGTGTTGGTCACATTCACTCAAAGTACCAGCCCCTCTTCTTCTGACTAATTTGCCCTTGGTTCATGAACCTCACTGCGCTGCTATACGCCGTTAACGACGGCATTGCCACCATCACCATCAACCGCCCAGACAAGCTGAATGCACTTAACGGCACAGTGATGACTGAGTTAAGCCAAGCGTTCAAGGCTGCTGCTACCGATGAAAGTGTTGGCGGGGTACTTCTAACGGGTGCTGGACCGAAAAGCTTTGTAGCCGGTGCCGACATTACGCAGTTCAAAACGTTATCGGCACGAACAGCCTATGGCTTTGCACAACAGGGCCAGGCTGTCTTCGACCAAATAGAGCAGATGACAAAACCCGTAGTGGCTGCTGTGAATGGCTATGCACTTGGGGGTGGATGTGAACTAGCAATGGCATGCCACATGCGCGTTGCCTCAACCAAAGCACGGTTTGGTCAACCTGAAGTTAACCTTGGCTTGATACCAGGCTACGGTGGCACACAGCGGCTGCCACGACTCGTCGGGAAAGGTCGCGCCATCGAGTTGATTCTAGCAGCCGATCCCATTCCTGCACAACGTGCGTATGAAATTGGGCTTGTGAACCACGTAGTGGAACCCGATGAGTTGATTGCGACTGCAGAACGTTTACTCCAGAAGATCATAAGCAAAGCGCCCATTGCTGTTGCGATGGCCCTCCGTGCCATTCAGGCTAGCGAGCAGCCTCTGGCAGAGGGTCAAGCTCTAGAAGCGACTCTCTTTGGGCTTTGCTGTGATTCGGATGACTTCACAGAAGGGGTTGCCGCTTTTCTTGAACGTCGTTCACCTTCCTTCCAAGGCAAGTAAGCCTTGCTGACTCCCACGCTGCCAGATCCACCGTGGACGCCCTAACTTTAATTCTCTTACTGGCCTCAAGCGCATTTTTCTCTAGCGCGGAAACGGCATTCATCGCCGCTAATCGCCCCCTCACGCTTAGTCGCGTCCAAGATTGGCCTTTTCTCGGCCCTCTGGTTGAGCCATTTCTGCAGCATCCACGATTATTCCTAACCACGACACTTGTCGGGAATACCATAGCGCTAGTGGGCGTAGGCGTTTGGGCGGTTTGGATAGGTATTCCTGCATTCACCATACGGCTTTCCGAAGCAACGGGACTTACGCAAGGTTGGGCACTGACGATCAGCCTAGTCGCAATTGCAATAACGGCTACACCTGTTTTACTCTTATTAGGCGATTACTTCCCGCGACTCGTTGCAAAGCATCAAGCCGAACGTGCCGTTTTCCTATTGGCAGCCCCATTGCACGTCACCTACATCCTTTTTGTGCCAATCATTAAACTTGCGGGCTGGATTTCACGGCTCTTCGTACGGCTTCACAAAGCAGATGGCGATCTTTTAGATCACTTCTTAAACCAACGCTTTGAGCGACTCACCGCACAATCTACCCCAGCCTACAGTGATGCCCTCGACGCCGAAGAACGTGCTTTTGTGGGCAATGTGCTTCGTTTGAGTTCCATCCGCGTCAAGGAATCGATGGTACCGCGCACCGAAATCGAAGCGATTGATGAGACGGCCACATTGGAAGCATTCCGTGAGCAGTGCATCGACAGTGGGCACTCGAAGCTCCCCGTATACCGCGACAACATCGACCACATTGTGGGCATTGCGTTCGCCTATGACTTTTTCTACGGGCCTCAAACGCTTGCAGATGTAATACGGCCCGTACAGTTTATGCCAGAGTCAAAACTGTCTAAAGACATTCTCACTGAATTTCTTGGCAGCAATACCTCCATAGCAATCGTTATTGACGAGTACGGCGGTACGGCTGGCCTCATTACACTGGAAGATGTACTTGAAGAACTGTTTGGCGACATCCAAGATGAGTTTGACAGCGAAGCCACTGAGATTCGTCGCATTGCCGAACACACCCTCGTCAGCAGCGGCCGCGTCGAACTCGATGAGTTGAACGAGCATCTACCCACACCCTTGCCCGATGGCGATTATGAAACGCTAGCAGGATATATCCTTTCTGCCCACGGCACCATCCCCAAGCCCCGCGACGAGTTCACGCTGGACGGTCACCGCTTCGTCATCATGCAATCGACCTCTAACCGGATCGACCTCGTCAAGATTTTTAGCAAGCCGCCGCCTTCGGGATTCTGACACCAGATCACGGGGCATGCCCCAACGTGACCAAGACGGGCAAATGATCAGAGGGATAGCGCCCGCCTTCCTGCTCAGCGAGAACGCCGTAGCGATACACAATCCAATGAGCACGCATAAAGATATAGTCTATGCGTCGCGTTAAGGGCTCGGACTGCACCGCAAAACCAGCCCATGTGCCTTCCGGACCGTAGGGTTCTGTGGATAGCGTTCGCGTATCCCACAGAGGCTTCTCCCCTGTCGTCAATGCGGCATAGCCTTGGGCGTCCGGAGTAAAATTGAAGTCGCCAGTGATGATGACAGGGGCATCGCCTGCCAGTGCATTCGCTTGATCGCGGAGCAGGGCTGCGCTCTCGTTACGAGCTGTTTCACCGCGATGGTCGAAGTGCGCATTGAACACCCAGAACACGTCGTTGGTTGGCCGAAATTCGAACTGTGCCCACGTTGCAACGCGGGTGATCGCGGCATCCCAGCCTATGCTGCCGGGCACCTCCGGCGTTTCCGACAGCCAAAACGTACCGTGATCGAGCAGTTTGAGTCGGAACTGATTGTAGAAGATTGGGCTGAACTCGCCACCATCGGCTCCATCATCCCGACCGACACCAACCCAGCGATGGTTTGGCAATCGCCGCTGCAAGTCGTCGAGTTGACCACGTAATGCCTCTTGTATACCGATCACATCTGCTTGGTGGAAACGCATCAACCCAGCAACACGCTCGACCCGGTTGGGCCACGCATCGAGGCTATCCGCAGGGTTGTTGTAGCGGATATTGTACGTCATCACGTTTAAGGGACGCTTGAGTTCTGCCTCAGCAAAAGGAGATAGGGCCTCCGTGTCTTGCTCGGAACACCCAACGACGAAGAGGACCAACGCACAAACAAAGCCTATCCTGGATAGAAGCTGCATCTGTTTCACCGAATCAGGCCGCTGGGAAAGACGACGACGCTTTCATTTCCATCTTTGCCTACCGCTGCAACGCCAAACAGATAGTTGTCGATCACCAAGTTTTCGAGGGTAAACGTCGTAACGTTGCCGACGAAGCGACTGTGCTCCCACTGTGGGGCTGTGGTATCGCGCCAGTAGATGCGGAAGCCTGCAAGATCGGCGTCCTCGACGGCTTCCCACGCTAAGGTTGTCGAGGGGCGAACGACCCCACCGATACGCACGTTGGTTGGCTGGGGTGGTGCCCAAGCGAGGGCTGCAAGCGTGATGGCGTTGACGGCGGTGAGGCGCGCTGCATAGTCAAAATCGACAAACTCGATGACATCGCCGTATGCGATCCCGTCTTCGGTGCGGAGGTCTTGGTGTTGACGGTCGTAGTGCTCATGGGTTTCCATGATACGCACGCCTGCAAATCCTTCATCGTTGAACGGCCGATGATGACCGCCACGCCCGAAGCGGTCCAAGCGGTAGATCATCTTGGCTTCGAGATTCGTCATGTACTGGTTGGTCATGGTGGCAACGTAACGAGCCAACTGCCGCGAGACCCCATCCACTTCCCCACCATAAAAACGTCGTAACCGACGTTGGCGTTCGGTCTCGGTCACCGGCGTCGGTTCAGAAAAAACGCGGAATGTCGTGTTATCGATCACACCATCGATGCCCGCGATATTTCCAATCATGTCGTTGTTGAGTACGCCGACGATATCCCATTCGGCTTCTTTGGCTGCTTGCGCCATCGCACGACCACCAAAGAGGCCTTGCTCCTCACCTGAAAGCCCTGCATAGACAATGCTCGTTGGGAATTCGTACTGCGTCAGCAGCCGTGCAGCCTCAATGGTCCCTGCCATACCCGAGGCGTTGTCGTTTGCCCCAGGCGCATCGATTTCTGCATCAATCGTGTTGGTCGCCCGCGAGTCGATATCACCCGACATGATGACGTACCGATCTGGGTGGCGCGTGCCCCGCTGGATAGCGATCACATTAACTACCCACGTGTCTTCGGATATGCGGCGGCTTTCTTCGCTACGCACGAGCGAGCGCTGGTAATACACTTCTAAACAACCGCCACACGCTTCCGAGATGCGATCGAATTCCGCCTTGATCCAGCGACGCGCGGCCCCGATTCCCCGTGTTTCTGAGAGTGTATCAGAGAGCGTGTTGCGCGTACCAAAACTCACCAGCTTCGCAATATCGCCCTCAATGCGCTCAGGAGAAGCCGTAGCAATGATATCGTAATGCCGTAAATCCTCAGCTGGCGGTACCTGACGCGCTGTTGCTGGCAATACTAGAAGAAAAAACAAGAATGCGGGGAGTGCGCAACGCAAAATTTGCTTCATAATACGTTCTTAAATTATGTAAGATTGCGCGCAAAGATAAAAAATGCAGGCAGTGACGCAACGTATCTGTCGCAAATGCAACTTTTGACGCGATCAATCGCACGCCTAAGGGATCAATGACCGATACTGACCGTTTGGTCATTTTGCCTGTTGATCGCTCATCCGCGTGCACCCCCACTACTGCACCTGTTCGCCAGGCTTATCGAGTCGTATTTGGCATCTGATTTATTTATCTTCGGGTGCATTTATTCGAATCCCCACTATCCAGCCTACCAGCGGCGCACGTTCAGACCTGTATGTCTAAAAAGCAGTTTGTCTACGACCACGAAAATGCCACGTTCGTCGAAGTCGAACCACAACGCTCGTCGCTCCTAACCAAGATTGCGTTAGTTGTGGCTCTCAGTATGGTGTTTGCGGCTCTCCTCTATTGGCGGCTCGATTCAAACCTGCTAACCCCCGAAGCACGGGTTCTTTATAATGAGAACTTAGCACTTCAGACACAATTACTGGATACACGCTTTCAGCTATCTGCGCTCTCCAACGAATTGAGCAAGCTGAATGAAAACGACCGCTATCTGAACGAGATGCTGATGGAAACTACACCGATTTCCGAAGATGTGCAGCAAATGGGCGTAGGTGGGGTCAACACATATGCCGCATTCGATCAGTTTCAGCCTGAGACCGCCTCATTGCTTGGTCAAACGGCTCAGCTCATCGACCAACTTTCTAGGCAACTCCATCTGCAGCAGCAACGTCTTGCTACACTTGATGGCATTGCAGAAGCACAGCAACAGGAAATGCTTCAGCTTCCTGCCATTCTTCCTACTGATGGTCGCATCACGTCGTACTACGGATTGCGCTTTCATCCGGTGTACAAGCGCCGCAAGATGCATCATGGCATCGACTTTTATGTTCCAATAGGAACGCCGATTCACGCTACAGGGAATGGTATCGTCACAAAAACTGATTACAACCGAGGAGGCTATGGCTACTACGTCGATATCGAGCATAAGGCAGCAGGCTACTTTACTCGATATGCACACCTCTCCTCAATTCCTGATCACATTGTGCCCGGAATGGTCGTTGAACGTGGCGAAGTTATCGGCCTAAGTGGAAATACGGGTGTCTCCACCGGTCCGCACTTACACTACGAAGTACGCACCCTCGACGGACAATCGCTGAACCCGATGTACTTCTTCCTGGGTCAGATTTCACCCGAGGACTACAGAACACACATTGCTGCAGCACAAGACACCATGTACGTTCTGCTGGATTAGGCAAACCCTATAAAGGCACAACTCCCGCGTACGGAACACCTGTCAGATAGGCGATATCGCGATTCCAAGTCGAGAGATCTGATAGGTTGAACTTGTTTAGGTGATCGTGACCGCACGCGCGCGCCAGCACCTTCATTAGTGCTACCGACGCTTCAAAGTAGTTCGCAAGACGCTTCGCTGACTTGGCAATTTCCAACCGCCGCCGCAGGTCTTGCTTTTGCGTGGCGATGCCAACCGGGCAGTTGTTGGTGTGGCACGCACGCATTCCTAAGCATCCAATGGCTTGCATGGCGCTGTTGGAGATAGCGACGCCATCTGCACCAAGCGCTAAGGCCTTCACGAAGTCAGATTCCGTTCGCAGGCCACCTGTGATGATGAGCGTAACATGCGAGGCCCCTACGCGATCAAGGTGACGCCGCGCACGCGCTAGGGCAGCCAAGGTTGGGACCGAAATGTTGTCCTTGAAGATGTGCGGCGCAGCGCCGGTTCCACCGCCACGACCATCGAGGATGATGTAGTCGACTCCAACATCGAGCGCGAAGTCCATGTCGGCTTCGATGTGCTGGGCAGAGAGCTTGAATCCAATAGGAATGCCGCCAGATGCTTCGCGTACGGCATTGGCAACGGCTTGGTAGTCCTCGGGCGTGATCAGGTCGGGAAAGCGCGATGGGCTGATAGCGGGTGTGCCGGGTTCTAAGCCACGCACCTCAGCAATCTTGCCTACGACTTTCTCGCCAGGCAAATGGCCGCCGGTGCCCGTCTTGGCACCCTGGCCGCCTTTGAAGTGAAACGCTTGCGCCTTGGCCGCTTTGTCGAGACTCCAACCGAATTTAGCCGAAGCGAGTTCGTAGAAGTAGCGACTGTTGGCAGCCTGTTCTTCAGGAAGCATGCCCCCTTCCCCCGAACAGATACCCGTTCCAGTCATCTCGGCTCCTTTGGCTAACGCGATCTTGGCTTCTTCACTAAGCGCCCCAAAGCTCATATCGCTCACAAACAGCGGGATATCCAACGTGAGGGGCTTTTCAGCATTGGGACCGATGACGAGTGAAGACCCGACTTCGGCGTGATCGTCAAGAGGTCGCGAAGCTAATTGGGCGGTAAGCACCTGAATCTCTGACCAGTGCGGCAACTCAGTGATTGGCACGCCCATCGAGGATACTTTGCCGTGATGGCCGAGGACACGCAACCCGTCGCGTGCTAGCGTTTGGATGTAGGCGTTGTACGGCTCTTCGGGTGCGCCATGATGATCGGCATACAGCCCCAAGTAGGCGTCGCGATCGTAGGACTGCGGATGCTTGACGTGCCACGCTGCAATCTCGTCGGCGTCGACCATCACTGCATCCGCCTCGGCATCGACCCATGCGTTGAATTTCTCAAGTACCTCCTCGTTGTTGTACTCACTGACGCCCGTATCGTAGCGGTAGTCCCAATTGTGAACGCCACAGATCAGATTTTCGCCGTCGATATGTCCATCCGATAGCAACGCTCCACGGTGAAGGCATCGACCAAACAGGACGGAGACGTTGTCATCGTAGCGGATGACAACCAAGTCAACGTTAG
>CAYYHN010000075.1:0-10926 GCA_964471245.1 uncultured Rhodothermaceae bacterium
GTGGTACGTACAAACCTCAACCGGAATTTCTACACATGGCGCGATGACTACGAATGGATGGTTGAAGAGCGTGTTCGCATGGCGAAAGGTGAGGAAATGCAAGAATTCGCCTATGCCGTCATCCAATCCGTAGGTGCCATGCTCGATGAGCCTACCACCGATCGTTTAGATGAAGTGACCACCGAAACGCTCATCATCTACGGCGAGCATGATGGCCTCATCCCCAACCCATTCCTCCACCCTGGCTTTGCCTCCAAGGTTTTCGAAAAAGGAGCCGCAGCAATGCCCAACGCGACACTCGCTGAGATTCCTCAATGCGGCCATTTATTACAAATCGAGAAGCCCAACGTTTTTGCTAACGAAGTCCGAGCATTTTTAGAACAGTGATCGAAGGATCGGCGTCGTTCATCAGATGCCGCTCAACTCAGCAAAACGAAAACGCCTCGACCCTATGCAAGGATTGAGGCGTTTGTTCTTCCGAACAGCTTGGAATCCACCTACACAATACCGTACGCAAGCATACTATCAGCAACCTTGATGAAGCCTGCAATGTTGGCTCCTTTCACATAGTCAACGTGCCCATCCGATGTCCCGTACTCGACGCATTGGCTGTGGATATCTCGCATGATGGCTTGCAACCTGCCATCGACGGCATCGCGCTCCCATGAGAGATGCTGCGCATTCTGGGACATTTCTAGGCCAGATACCGCAACCCCTCCTGCATTGGCGGCCTTGCCCGGAGCGAAGTTAACACCCGCCGCATGGAAGAGGTCGATGGCTTCGTTGGTCGATGGCATATTGGCTCCTTCGACGACCGTTCGGCAGCCTCCATTGATCAAGTTGCGCGCGTCATCGGCTTCGATCTCGTTCTGTGTGGCACATGGGAAAGCGACGTCACATTCGATGGCCCAAGGCCGCGCCCCTTCGTGATACGCACAGCCGAACGCCTCCGCATATTCCCGAATCCGTCCGCGGCGGTTGTTCTTCAGATCCATCACGAAAGCAAGCTTTTCGGCCGTGAGTCCATCAGGATCATGAACAAAACCGCTGGAATCAGAAAGTGTCACTACCTTTGCACCCAGTTGAATGAGCTTTTCGACGGTGTATTGCGCGACGTTTCCTGAACCCGACACCAAGCAGGTTTTCCCTTCAAGCGTGTCCCCTGCCCGCTGCATCATCTCGCGGGCGAAGTATACGGCGCCATAGCCCGTCGCTTCTGGACGCAACAGGCTACCCCCATACGGTCGACCTTTACCGGTCAGGACGCCATTAAATTCATTGCGGAGGCGACGATATTGGCCAAATAGGTAGCCAATTTCACGGGCACCGACGCCGATGTCCCCCGCAGGCACGTCCGTTTGCGGACCAATATGGCGTACGAGTTCCGTCATAAAAGCTTGACAGAACCGCATCACTTCAGCATCAGACTTGCCCTTGGGATTAAAGTTTGCGCCGCCTTTGCCGCCCCCCATTGGCAGCGTGGTGAGGCTGTTCTTGAAGACTTGCTCGAACCCAAGAAACTTCAAGATGCTCAGGTTCACCGATGGATGGAACCGTAGCCCACCTTTGTAAGGACCAATAGCGCCATTGAACTGCACGCGGTACCCACGATTCACGTGCACCTTGCCCTGATCGTCTTGCCATGTGACACGGAACAGGATGACCCGATCGGGCTCGGTGAGTCGATGCAGGATCCGCGCATCACGGTACTCGGCTTTGGCTTGGGCAAAGGGATACACCCGAGAGACCACCTCCTCTACGGCTTGGAGAAATTCAGTTTCGCCGGGGTTGTTGGCGCGCACCAAGCTAAGAAATGAGTCAAGGGTTTCAGCGCCAGTGGTCACGTGTTTGAGTTCCATGAGTGTGCTCCTTTTCATTGAGTGGACCCCGTATGATCTCATGCCACCCTCACAGGAAGCGCTTCCAAGGCAACAAAAAGCGCTTCCAAATTTTAATCAATCACACCGCATGCACTTGGGGGAAATGTTACTACAATAAACAACAGCCGCTGCATCTCTGCAACGGCTGTTTTCTCTAACGTTTCCGGGTGTGGAATTTTTACCGCAAGGCTTACGCCTCAAACCCAATGCTACGGTGCGTCCCATCGCAGAATGGCTTGTTCTTCGAAGCCCCACAGCGGCACAGCGCTGCTTTCCCTGCTGAAAGGGATGCATCATCCGTGGTGTTCAAGGTCAAGCTGCCTTTAAACAAGAGTGGGCCGTTCTCTGCCAAGGTCACCATCACGGAAGGCGATGCATCCGGGTCGGCTTTTAAGCCCGTAGTGCCCAGTGCGCCAGCATCGGTGAAACCAGCCGCATTGTGCGAGTTATCACAGAAAGGCTTGTTCTTCGAAGCCCCGCAACGGCATAGTGCAATACGCGTATCTTTCAGTACTTCCGTACCATCAGCGGTCTGGATAGTGATATCACCTCGCACGTACAGCGGACCATCAGCAACAACTTCGATGGTGTTGGCATCGGGGATCGCCTCGGCAGGGCCACCATCGTGGCGCTCATACTGCAGTGCGCCGGTTGGGCACTTGTGGATAACCTCAGCAACCGCATCTGCCGTAGCGTTACCCGGCTGTGTCCACGGTTTTGCATTGGGGTCAAACACGCTCGGCAGCCCATGCACGCATTCAGCAGCATGTATGCAGCGCTTCAGTGCATAGGTGACGGTGATATCATCACTTTTATAAGTGTAAGTCTTCTCATGTGCCATAGCAGCTTCGGGAGGGAATGAAAAAGGGTTGGGACGCCCGGTGTAGCATCCCAACCCCTAATTGTTCCAGTTGCTGACAGATTCAGCGCAGCGCAGAGGCTAACGCTAACGATTCTCGATGGACTCGTATGAACGCACGTTTTCCCCTTGGTACACCTGTCGCGGCCGATAGATACGCCCCTTCGGATCTTCGCGCATCTCCTTCCATTGCGCAATCCAACCCGGCAGACGCCCCATAGCAAACATTACCGTAAACATGTTCGTCGGGATGCCCATAGCACGGTAGATAATGCCGCTGTAGAAATCGACATTCGGGAAGAGACGACGGTCGACGAAGTACTGGTCTTCGAGTGCGGCTTGCTCTAGGTGCTTGGCCACATCGAGGAGCGGGTCATCCACGCCGAGCTTGCTAAGCAGTTGGTCAGCCCACGTCTTGATGACCTTGGCACGCGGATCGTAGTTTTTGTAGACGCGGTGCCCAAAGCCCATCAGGCGGAATGGGTCGCTTTTGTCTTTCGCTTTCGCAATGTACTTGTTGTAGTCACCGCCGTCTTTGGCAATCATCTCCAGCATGTTGATGACGGCAGTGTTGGCACCGCCGTGCAGCGGCCCAGACAAGGCACTAATCCCCGCAGAAATCGAGGCAAACAAGTTGGCATGGCTGCTGCCCACCATCCGGACGGTCGCCGTCGAGCAATTCTGCTCGTGATCGGCATGAAGGATGAGGAGCTTGTCGAGTGTCTCAGCGATCAGTGGGTCAATCTCGTACGCCTCAGATGGGACAGCGAACATCATGTGCAAGAAATCAGCCGTATAGCTGAGGTCGTTGCGCGGGTACACATACGGCTGACCAATCGACTTCTTGTACGAGAACGCAGCGATGGTTTTCAGCTTCGCAATAAGGCGAATGACGTACAACTCCAATTCCTCGGGGTCATTCGTCTGTGGATAGTAGGCCGACAGCGAGGCCACAATGGTTGAGAGGACGCTCATCGGATGGGCACTGGGCGGGTACCCTTCGAAGAACTTTTTCATGTCCTCGTGCAGCAAACTCCGACGCGTCAGACGGTCGTTGAAACGATCCCGTTCTTCCTTCGTCGGCAAGTGACCGTAGACCAAAAGGAAAGCGACTTCAATGAACGACGAGTTTTCAGCAAGATCTTCGATGGCATACCCGCGATGGCGCAACACACCATTTTCCCCATCGATGAAAGTGATGGTACTTTCGCAGGAACCTGTATTGCCGTAGCCAGAGTCGAGAGTGATATACCCAGTCTGCCCACGAAGCTTACGGATGTCGACGGCCTTTTCGCCTTCTGTCCCTTCGATGATCGGCAAATCGAGTGTTGTCTGATCGTCTAAAATGAGTTTCGCTGTATTCATAAAGTCGCTGCGTTTCTAAGTGGTTCTTCTAGAGAAGCCGTCGTGTTTGTGTGCACAAACATACTGTCACAAAGTTACATGGTTCGCCTTAAAAACCTAGCAGATTGCAGTTTTCTCTGATTTTCGCAAAGCACGGAATGGACGCATCTCCGGCAACCTTTTTCATTGGAAAAGTAGGAGTCCTCGTGGTAGCGAAACACGCTAGTAGAAGCACCCGGACGATGTCGCATGCGCCCCTACATTAACGCATGTTGTGTTCAACGAGCATGGGGTGGGTGGAACAAAGGGATGTACGGGAAAAGGGATTCCATAGCAACAGTACAAACCGTCTATCCTTCCAGTTTGGTGACCTATCACTCGACGTGAGTTAGCAGATCGAACGTTTCTACAAGGCAAGCACAGTCTGCCCTTCTGTCGCCTCACAATGCTGCCGTTCTAATTCGAGCAACCGCCGTTTACGCCACAAACCGCCTCCATACCCGGTCAACTTTCCATCTTTGCCAATGATCCGGTGGCAAGGCAGCATAATGGCGATACGGTTCGCCCCGTTTGCTTGTGCCACAGCGCGGACAGCGCTCGGCTGCCCAATGTGCTTAGCTAGTGCACCGTAGGTCGTGGTGGTACCGTATGGCACATCTGCTAATTCGCGCCAGACCATTTTCTGAAACGCCGTGCCTGGTACTTGGAGCGGTGTTGTAAATGCCTTCAGTGTACCAGAAAAGAAGGCGTTCATGTCTCGTTGAACGGTCTTAATCACGTCGTTGGTTCCGGGTAGCAGTATGGCATCCAAACGCTTACGAATCGTTCTGTGTTGCTGTTTTAGCATACGACGATCAGCGAATTCTAACAGGACCAAAGCATTCTCAGTTGCCCCTGCTACCATTGGCCCTAGTGGCGTAGTAATGCGGCCCAGCAGAACGATGGGACCATTTGGCATAGCACTTGGCGCCTCGCCAACGAGGTGCCGAAAGGCTTCGTTGAAACCACTTATCGAGGCGTAACCTGCTGCGAAAGCCGATTGGGTCACAGACTCGCCTTCCCGTATGAGTTGCAGCGCCTCTCGCATTTTTCGCGCTCGGACGTACGCATGAAAGGTCATCTGATGCTGCTGCTGAAACCACCGCCTCACCTGCCATGGCGTCGTTCCATAAGCTCCCAAGTCTGCATCGCGCCACCGACGAGATGGTTCGGCTTCAACTGCTGAGACTAACCCGTTGACCCATTCTGGTGGTGTACCGAGTGGCGATAACGGCAAGCAACGCTGACAGGGTCGATAGCCTGAAAACAAGGCATCCCGAGCTTGAGCGAAGAATTCGACATGCTCAGGTTTCGGCTTGCGCGCCGGACACGTTGGGCGACAAAATATGCCTGTCGTCTTCACTGCTGTGAAAAAGATGCCTTCGTAGGTTGACTGCTGCGTTAGGTACGCTTGTACCATTTCATCGCGTGGCGGGAGGCTGTGCATGATCTCATGTGTTTCAATTTGTTTTATATCTAAGGTCGCATTCTTTACTTCTTTTCGCTACCGACATTTACACATGGAAATACGGATCAGGCACAGTCTGCATCGATTGCTACAAAAAAAGGCCACGCCCAAAAGAGCATGGCCTCATCCAAGGAAAATGGCTTCTATCACGCAGGTGCATGTGTGTCAAGCGCATCTGTAATCCGTGTGTATACATCATCGATCGAACCCATACCATCAACTTCAGCAAGGAAACCTTTGGCTGCGTAATGGGCTTTCACCGGTTCTGTCTGTTCGCGATAAGTTGCCAAACGTGTGCGAATGGCATCAGGCGTATCGTCAGGGCGTTGATAGATGCGTTCGGCGGGAAGATCGGCAGGTGGTGGATTGAAGTCGAGGTGATAGCTTGCACCTGTTTCCTTGTCGATGCGCCGCCGGGAGAGGCGCTCAACAATCGCATCTTCGTCTACTTCTAGACTGACTACAATAGGAGCACTGCCTCCCTCGGTTGAAAACCATGCGTCAAGCAACTGGGCTTGGTTAACCGTTCGAGGGTAACCATCTAAGATGAAACCGTCACCATCGATTGCAACAAGTGCTTCTTCAGCAATACCCCAAACGACTTCATCGGGGACCAGTTCGCCGCGATCAATAAAGCCTTTGGCCTTCGTCCCGACAGGTGTACCACCCTTAATTGCGGCACGAAACATATCGCCTGTAGAAAGGTGCTTCAGGTTGAAGTTGGTTTTCAATTGAGCAGCTTGCGTGCCTTTGCCTGCCCCAGGCGGGCCGAAGAGGATAAGACGCATAGTATGCTAGAGGTCGAAGTGGATATGGTCAAATGTTATTTATGCTTGACAAGATAGGTAATGCAGTTACAATACGGGAAGGAATCCGTTTGAATACACGATCTACCTTGCTGCATTAACCTACGACCCAATAAATACCCCGAATCGGGTAGTTGTCGAGTAATAGGTTATCACCTATTCTTTAAGATATATCGTATCCCATATACACGACTCCCTATCCATCGCCTTCGTCTCATGGTACGCTTAGGCATCGTAGAAGACACGCCTACTGTACGAAAACGCCTCCTTGAGCGCCTTTCGTTTTTTGACAACGTTGAGGTAACTCTTGTCGCAGATTCCGGATTCACGTTTCTAGAACAGTTTCGTGGTCTGTCAGCCGGCAGGAAACCCGAAGTAATACTCATGGATATTGAAATGCCCGGCATGTCGGGTATTGAAGCAACAAAACAGATTAAAGTTGACTTCCCTGAGCTAGAGATTATGATGTTTACGGTCTTTGAGCAGGAAGATCGAATCTTTGACTCGATTAAAGCAGGAGCCTCTGGTTATTTGCTTAAAGAAACACCAGCAGCGGCCATTATGGCAGCCGTACAAGAGTTGTTAAGTGGAGGAGCGCCCATGTCGCCAGCCGTCGCTAGAAAAATGCTAGGCTTCGTACGTTCACATGGAGATACACCACCCAAGGCAAAGACGACACCCCAGTTTAAACTCTCGAAGCGTGAGCTCGATATCTTGAAATTACTCGTTGCAGACGATACCGAAGCCATGATTGGTGACACATTGCACATCAGCCCCCATACTGTCCGGACCCACATCAAGAATATCTATAAAAAGCTGCACGTCCATTCGAGAGCGTCCGCTGTGAGAGTTGCGTTACAGAGTCAATTACTCCAGTCCTAAATCAACGCTATTCTTGTGGGCTAGCCTCGGAAAGTATAATTGCTGTCGTCCCTTGGGGCCGATATTCTTTGGGCACCTCATCTGCAACACGTTCAAAAGCGAAGTATCCGTAAATCGTGAGTCCGTATGGATCGCGGACCTCACCGTTCAGATCAAGCACGGTTGGCCCATTTGTCAATTCAATCCAAGACCGCTGGTTACGTGGTGCACGACGTGCATATTCGCCTTGGAAACGTAAGTAGGCCAAATCTTCCTCTTCACCTGTAAAGACGACTTCTATGAAGCCCCTAAAGTCGATGGTACGTTCACTCGCCTTCTCACCTTCAGCAACAATCTTCTCGGCTTGTATGGGGTATGGCAAGTTTCGATGACGTTCACGCAAAGAGTGCAAACGATACGTCATGAAGCCATCTGACTGCGATTCCCCCGTCACGAGCCCTTGCAGAAAGTGACGAAATGAGCCATACCATGCTGCATCGCGATTAGCTACCCAGCGCAAGCGCTCGGCTTCTGAAGTTGGCTGCAATTCCTCAAAAAGCGGCTCACCATCGTACCGAATAACCCCACCGGATGAGCTGAATTCTTTTAAAAAGTAGGTGATACGGTACCCTAATGCGTGATTTTCAATCACCAAGGGCGCACTGGCACGAGCGACTAGCTTCCCCCAACGATTGCCTTCAAAATCAAGCACTTCTGGGTTTACAATGTGTGTCTGACGCGCATTTTCGGACTGACCAATGAACAAGCGCTTAAATTTCCTCAACCGTTTCTCCCATCGTGGATCCCTCCGTGCCTCGACAGTCACCACACCAAGTTCAATCACATTGGGCGTTAATTTTAGCTTAAACTCATACGTTGAATCAGCTAACGCTACAAAATCTAGGTACGCGGGCTCGAATCCAATCATGGTTGCATAGAGTCGATGCTTCCCTAAAGGGATCTGCCTTAAGACAAAGTAGCCGCTTTCGCCTGCCACGGTACCTATGGTCGATGAAGCAATAAAGACATGCGTGTTAGGTAATGGATCACCCGTCTCGGCGTCGACAATGCTACCAGCAACTACGGCGCTTTCATTTACATGAAGTTGCTCAAGAGCTTGGGCGGGAATAGAAGCAGCAGAGAGCCCCAAAGAAAACAACAGCACAGAGTTCCTTGCGCTTTTTTTGCAACATTGCAGCGAGAAATACAATATGGCACACCAACTGATGCTTAATTGATTTCTAATCATAGCCCCCTCCGTCTCTCCGGTGTATGTGGCAAACCAGTTGCGACTTAGTGCAATGGCACTGCCCTACCCATATGTGTTTCCTTTTAATGTGCCTCTGATGCAGCCTTTGCAGTCACGTAGTTTAGATGCCCAAGCTTATCTGCATTTACTCATGAGACTAAATGCAAGTCTCTTAAGTTAACTTAATATTATCAATACGAAATAAATGCCTTCATTTACAAGTCCTTCTGCATGGATGCATGTTAAATCTTTCCCAGACTTGAGTGTGGGAACCGTGCATGTATGGCGTGTCAACTTGAAATGTCATGCCAAGGACCGAGCGACATATTTAACGCTTCTCAGCCCAGATGAAGTGGATCGCGCCGAACGGTTTGTATTTGACATACATCGGGATCGGTACATTGTAGGACGCGGCGTATTGCGTCAATTGCTTTGTCGGTATCTTAACGTTCAACCTAAAGCACTTACGTTTGCGTACGGCGACAAAGGCAAACCCTATATAGATGCACCGTCGACTTCGTTGCACTTCAATGTATCCCACACCGCAAATCTAGGCCTTCTGGCATTCGCCTACCGTCGGCTTGGTGTAGATATCGAGCAGATCAATCCCGACAGGGCAACAACAGCAATTGCTGAACGATACTTTGCACCCGATGAAGTGAGCAGGTTTAAGGCGTTACCTGAATCGGAACGTTCGGCTGGGTTTTACAATGCATGGACACGAAAGGAAGCCTACATGAAAGCTGTGGGTGCTGGCCTTGCTCTTGGGCTCGCTAACTTCTCGGTGACGCTTTCACCTAACGTTCCAGCACGCCTCCTTGCTACGCGTTGGCAACCGGATGATGCCGCAAACTGGAGTATGACTGCCCTGTCGCCCTATCCTGATTCAGCAGCAGCACTAGTCGTTTCAGGGCACGACTGGCACTTGGATACCTTTTCTTATATGCATCCAATGGGTATTAACTTTAATACAGGTTCCTAACCTGTTTTCGCTGAAATTCATAGCCTACCACCCGATGAAGGCCTCTAACTTTAGGCGCGATAGACGTGGACGACCTATCTTTAGCCATGTGATATGTGCTGTTGGAGGATCCCCATGCCTACGTCTGAAGATAAACCACTACTTACGTTAACTGAGGCAGCGAATCGCCTTGGTGTTCACCCAGCTACATTGCGTCGATGGTCTGATAAAGGACAGATTGCTGTCGTCGTCACACCTGGTGGCCATCGCCGTTTTCCAGTATCAGAGATCGAACGCTTAGCTGCCAAACGGTCACTTGGCCCTAGTGAGGCCCTCCCCCAACGCTTCGCCGATGCAGCACTCACGCACACCCGTGAGGAAATCGCCGAGCTCGGCGATGAACGCTGGCTTACTTCGATGAACGATGAAGAACGTGCCGCCAAGCGTGAATTGGGTCGGCGGCTGATGGGCTTAATGATGCAATACATTGCAAGCGAAGACGATGAGCATCAGTCCAGCCTCCTTGAAGAAGCAGAAGCCATAGGAACACAATACGGTCAAGATTTGCACACTGCAGGATTGCCCTTGACAGATGCCTTGCAAGCTACCATGTTCTTTCGAGATAATATCGTAGAGTCGGCAGTCATGCTGCCCTCTTCAGTACGGCAGCGTCCTGAGTCAAACAAAAGATTACTCCGTCGCATCAACGAGTTTTTGAACGCTATGCAATTGGCTATAGCAACGGCCTACGACCCCAGCGACGAATAATGCCATTATCTGAAGCGGTTATCACTACACCACGCATGTATTTTCGTCGCTTCACACATGCTGACGTTGAGATGCTGGTTGAATTAGACAGCGATCCAGAGGTCATGCGTTTCATTTCGAAAGGCGTGCCCACATCTCGTTCTCAAGTGCTCGAAGGGCACCTCCCCAGAATTTTGGCGTGGTATGAGGAGCATCCCCACTTTGGTTACTATGCCGCGCATCTCATCAAGGATGATGCCTTTATTGGCTGGTTTCACTTTCGCCCGGACCGGATTCTACCCCATGCCCTAGAATTGGGCTATCGCCTCGCTCGCACCTACTGGGGGCGGGGCCTTGCCACTGAGGGCAGTTGCACACTTGTTAAGCTGGGTTTTGAGGCATGGGAGGTTACAGAAATAACCGCCACAGCACTTATCGGCAACCACGCATCCCATCGTGTCATGGAGAAAGCGGGGCTGCGCTTCATTGAGCAGTTTATCTATCCCGAAGCCTTGTTGCTTGGCTGGACGGAGACCGAGCGTGCCGCCGTGCGGTATGGGATCAGTCGCAAAGCGTGGCTTGCACAAAGGCTTTGACATACGAATTGCAAAACGTTAGGCTGGAGCTAACTTTACCCGCAAACGTCGATTTGTCCGTCTACGACACATTTTGTTTTGCTCATGGTACGCTGCTTTATCATTTCACTAGTGTT